>DATDSP010000001.1:0-17650 GCA_035291205.1 Candidatus Nanoarchaeia archaeon
GTTAATATGAAACCCTCTCGCTTCGCTCGCCAGCATCGTCCTCGCTGTTCAGTGTTTTATTCTCAGGCTCTGCGTTCCCGTAGGGAGCAACCCCTCGCGACGAGCCAGATTGTTTTATCTACGAGCTGCGGAATTGATGCTGGGCAGGGTTTCATATTAGCCCTTATCACAGCAATATTTAAATAGTTTTCTGGATTAATGGTGCCTACAGATAAGCAGGGATAAATAAAGTGAAACAGCGCAAGAATGGATAAAAGGTAAAAAGGGGTTGAAATGAAAATTCTGGATGCAATAGAATCTGAAAAACTGCTGAAATCAAAACTCAGCCTGCCTTTTGCAGGAAGCAGAATTATTGAGGAAAACGACTTGAGGGCAGTAAAGAAATTCCCTGTTGTGCTAAAAATAATTTCCAGAAAGCTCTTCCACAAATCTGATTTTGGAGCAGTAAGAATTGCTCATCACAGAAATGAACTAAAAGAAGGATATTCGCGCCTGATGAGCATAGTCAGGAAGAGAAAAATAAAGGACAGCAGAATTGTGGTGCAGGAATTTGTCGAAGGAAAAGAGTTGATTGTTGGATTGAAAAAGGATTCTGCCTTCGGCCACATTGTGCTTTTAGGGATAGGTGGAATTTTCACAGAGGTTATTGCTGATGTTTCAATGAGAGTCTGCCCTGTTTCTGAAAAAGATGCTGTTGATATGATTGGAGAGCTGAAAGCGAAAAAAATTATTTATGGGTACAGGAACAGTAAAAAGCTGAGTATGAATTTCATAAAGAAAATTGTTGTCAATGCCTCAAGAATTCCTGAGAAGCTTCCTGAAATAGTCGAACTTGATTTCAACCCAGTCATAGTGAACGAAAGAACTGGGAGGATTGTTGATGCGAGAATAATACTGTCCTGATTAGTTATGGTGAGTTATCATTTCTTATTGCCATCCTTTAATTGTCATTCCTAGTTGCCATTTCTTGCTTTCTTAATATTTTCCTTCAAAGCTTTCCTCAGGATTTTCCAGATGTGAAATGAGGTCATTCATAAATCGTGCTGCTCTTGCTCCATCTATAAGGCGGTGGTCGAATGTCAATGAAATAGGCAGTATGCTTGCGGTCTCCAATTCATTATTCTTAAATGCCTGTTGTTTTCTTATTTTTCCAATGCCTATGATTGCTGTTTCGGGATAATTGATTATTGGAGTGAAAAATATCCCTCCGATGCTTCCCAAGTTTGTTATTGTAAAAGTGCTTCCTTTAAGCTCTTCGATATTTATCTTCCTGCTCCTGCATAAATCAGAGAGAATTTTCATTTCTTTTGCAAGTTCGAATATTCCTTTTTTGTCAGAATTTTTTACAACAGGAACAAGAATTCCTTCAGTGATGTCAACGGCAAACCCTATATTGTAGTACTGCTTCAGTATTATTTCATCGTTCTCATCGTCTATCGAAGAATTCAGGTAAGGGTTTTCTTTCAGGGAAAGCTCAACAGCTTTTGCAATGAATGGAAGATAAGTCAGGGGAAATCCTTTTTGCAGTGCTTCCTGCTTTTTTTTATCCCTTATCTCGGCAAGTTTCGTGATGTTTGCCTCATCAAACAAAGTCACTGACGCAGTTTTTCCTGCTGATTCGAGAACGCGTTCAGAAATTATTTTTCTGATTCCCGCGAAATGGACTCTCAGAACCCTGCCGTATCTGTCAAAGGTAATTTTTGTTTTCCTCACGACTGTTTTTTTCGCTTCTTTCTCTTCTGCTTTAGCTGTAGCGCCGAATTTTGCAAATGATTTCACATCCTGTTCAGTTATCAGCCCTTCTTTTCCAGTTCCTTTGATTTTTGATAAGTCAACTTTTAATTCCTGCGCAAGTTTTCGCACATACGGCGAAGCTAAAATTCCAGAATCATAGTTCTGCACAGCACTCATCTCAGCACTTTTTCCATCAATCGCCCCAGCAGTTATTTCAGCAGTATGCTCCTTGGCTGGCAACTCTTTGCCTGCCTGTTCTCCTTTTTCACCTATTGCAACAAGGGTTTGTCCTACTTTTATTGTTTCTTTTTCTTTGGCAAGAATTTTTAGAATTGTTCCTGATTTTGGGCTTGGAAGCTCGACTATTGCCTTGTCGGTTTCTATTTCTGCAACGTTCTGATCCTCTTTTACAAGCTCCCCTTCTTTCACAAGCCACTTGACTATTTTTCCTTCGTGGATTCCTTCCCCAACATCTGGAAATTTGAACTCATACATTTTAGTAGCTCAAGATTTTTTTTACAGAATTTTTTATTTTCTCAACACTTGGAACATACTGCTCTTCTGTCTTGAAATAAGGAACAGGGACATCGTAGCCCGTAACCCTCAATATAGGTGCTTTGAGGTAAAACATCACTTTCTCGTTTATTCTCGCACTTATCTCTGCTCCAAAACCCAGTGTTTTTTGAGCTTCGTGAACAATTACTGCCCTTCCTGTTTTTTTAACTGATTCAAGAACTGTTTCTTCATCGAAAGGAGAGAGTGTTCTAAGGTCGATCAGCTCTGTATCAATGTGTTCGCTGTTCAGCTCATTAACCGCCTGCCTGCACTGCATCATCATGCTGCCCCAAGAGATTATTGTGGCATCCCTGCCTTGTTTAACTATGTTTGCCCTGCTTATTGGAATTGCATAGCTTTCTTCAGGAATTTCTTCCCTGAAAGCCCTGTAAAGCTTCATAGGCTCAAAAAAAATCACAGGATCAGGGTCCCGCATTGCTGAAATCAAAAGTCCTTTTGCATCGTAAGGAGTTGATGGAATAACCACCTTCAATCCAGGGATGTGAATGAAAAGCGATTCATTGCTTTCTGAATGATGCTCCAATGCCCTGACCCCTGCTCCATAAGGACTTCTCACCACAAGAGGAGCAGAAAATCTTCCTCTGGAGCGTGTTCTGAGCTTGGACGCGTGAGAAATCAGCTGATTGAGAGCAAGGTATGAAAAACCGCTGAATTGTATTTCTGCAACTGGCTTTAAGCCGTAGGCAGCCATTCCTATTGATGCCCCGATTATTCCTGCTTCTGAAATTGGCGTGTCAATTACTCTTCTTTCCCCGAATTTTTTCTGCAGGCCTTCAGTTGCCCTGAAAACCCCCCCATTTACTCCGACATCTTCTCCGAGAATGACAACACTCTCATCCTTCTCCATTTCCAAAAACAATGCATTGTTAATTGCCTCAACAACATTTGCCTGCATTTTTCTCACTTCTTTGGATTCCCTAGATTATCCAAATAGCCTTTTAATTCCTCTTTTTGCTCAGCCAGGTTTTTTGTGCTCTCTGCATACACATAGTCAAACATATCAAGGGGATTCTGCTGGAATTTTTCAGCTTCCACAACTGCTGAGTTGACTTCATTTTCAGCATCTTCCCTGATTTTTTTGATTTCAGCATCATTCAAGATTTTTCTTGACTTAAGATATGCCTCGAATCTCTGAATCGGATCTTTTTTCTCCCATTCAACTGCTTCAGCTTCACTCCTGTATTTTGCTGTATCGTCAGAAGTTGAATGAACTCCCATCCTATAAGTGATGCATTCAATCAAAACAGGTCCTTTTCCGCTGTAAGCCTTCTTTAATGCCTCTCTTGTTGCTGAATAAACCGCAAGAATGTCATTGCCGTCAACCTGAATGCCCTCAAAGCCATATGCCGATGCTTTCTGGGCAATTGTTTTTGAAGCAGTCTGCTTCTTTCTTGGAGTTGAAATCGCCCACTGATTGTTCTGGCAGATAAATACAACAGGTGCCTTGAACAAGCCTGCAAAATTCAGCGCCTCGTGAAATTCTCCTTCCGAAGTTGCACCGTCGCCAAAATAAACTACTGAAGCAATGTTTTCACCTTTTATTCTTGATGCCATTGCGACTCCAACTGCATGAACAAGCTGGCTTCCTACGGGAATTGAAATTGTAAAATTATTCTGGTCTTCAGGAATCTTTCCCCCTTCTTCATAACCCATCCAGTAATACAGGTAATTTTTTATTGGCATTCCTCGAGTGAAATATGCCGCGTGCTCCCTGAAAGCAGGAAACATCCAGTCTGATTTTTTCATCAGGATTGCGCTCCCTATCTGGCAGGCTTCCTGTCCTCTTACTGGAAGGTATGTTCCTATTCTTCCTTGTCTCTGAATCTTTAATGCCTTGTCATCGAATGTTCTTGCAAGAATCATAAGAGCGTACATTCTCTTGAGTTCTTCTCTGCTTATTTTCGGCTCAATCTTTGCATCAACTATTTCACCTCTTTCATTTAGAATCTGAAGGTAATGATTATTCTTGTGATTATTATTCTTGTAATGATTATTGCTATACTGCTTACCCTTATCACCTGCTTTTTTTTGCCTTGCCATTTTAACATAACATTTAAAGAGGGTTTTTTATTTAATATTTTCCATTTCCCATATTTTATATTTCATCCAGAGTTGTTTTTCTTATTTCATAATTCAGTATTTTTCCAAAATTAAGAATCAGCTGATTCTTGACTGTGTCATACTCAAGTCTTTCCCTGACGAAATCATGCATTGAGCGGGCAATATCTTTTTCGTGGCCGCAAGGTTTGATGAGATGAAAAAAGGAAGGTGTTGTCACATCCAAAGCAAACCCGTGCTTGGTTATCCTGTTTTCAACTATTTCTATTCCTCTTGCCCCAATTTTCCATTCTTTTCCTTCGTCATCAATGTACCAGATGCCGCCCAAATTTCCTCCTTTCTTATTTTTTGTATTGTGCTCGTTGAATGGTTCATAATTTCTTATTGTTTCAAGCAGAGCATTGCACATCTGTTCTTTGTAAAGCGCAAGTCTTTTCAAAATTTCTGATGGTGAATCTTCCCTTACAATTTTTTCATATTTTGCTTCAAGATCAAGTATAGGATACCCGACAATTTGCCCTGGGCCGTGATACGTTGCCCATCCACCGCGTCCAACGCGCCTTATTTCTATACCCAGCCTGTTGTAGTCTTCAATTGGAAGTTTAAGCATGTCTTCTGTTGCTAATTTTCCCAGGGTTATTACAGGGTTATGTTCGGTTATTATCAAAAAATCTGAAGAAAAACCATTAAGCTTGAGGCTGACGAGCTTGTCCTGCAATTCTAATGCATAATCATAATCTGTTCTGCCCAAATCCAGCAGAAGAATTTCTGATTTTTTTTGTTCGTTCTGATTTATGTTATTTATCATTTGTTCAAGCATTTTGGATTTTCATATTTTATTTTTGATATCTGTCTTTTTAATATTTTTGATGAACAATTCTCCTGCCCTGTAAGAGCTTCGCACAAAAGGTCCTGATGCAGTGTACAAAAATCCCATTTTTTCAGCCTCAACTTTGAGTTCTTCGAACACTTTTGGATGAATATACTCTGCTACTGCAAGATGTTTTAATGATGGTCTCAGGTATTGGCCTAAAGTTAAAATGTCAACTCCTGCTTTTTTCAAATCACGCATTGCCTCTACAACTTCATTTTTTACTTCTCCCAAGCCAAGCATAATAGATGTTTTTGTAAATATGTTTTTGTTCTGTTTTTTTGCAAATTCAAGCACTCTTATCGACTGCTCATAATTTGCCCTTGCGTCCCTTGCTTTTTCCTGAAGCTCTTTGACTGTTTCAATGTTGTGTGCAATCACATCAGCTCCTGCGGTTGTTATTTTTTTTATGCAGGGTTCGCTTCCTCTAAAGTCAGGAATCAGAACTTCAACAAATGTTTTTGGGCTTTGTCTCTTTATTGCCCTGATGCATTCTGCAAAATGTCCTGCTCCTCCGTCTTCCAAATCATCCCTGTCAACAGATGTAAGCACAACATAATCAAGCCCGATTTCCTGAACAGCGTCTGCAATTTTCCTTGGTTCTTCAGCGTCGAGTTGTTCTGGCCTGCCTGTTTTCACATTACAAAACCTGCAGTTTCTCGTGCAAATGTCACCCATAACCATAAATGTCACAGTGCCGTGGTTTGACCAGCATTCAGGAATGTTTGGGCAGTGGGCTTCTTCGCAGACAGCGTGCAGGCTATGCGCTTTTATAATTGCTTTTATTTTGCTGAACTTTTCTGTAGAATATGCTTTTATTTTCATCCATTCTGGCTTTTTGAGTTCTTCTATGGTTATTTGCATTTCTTTTTTAACAGCAATTAGTATCAAGGGCGGCTGCCGAGCAACCTCTTTCGCCAAGTTGACGAGCGATGTGCAGCATTCACTTTGCTCAGCTGCACACACCCGCTCGATCTAATAATTCAAATGCGGGTGAAATACAAAAAAAAAGGGCGGCTGCCGAGATTTGAACTCGGTCAAAAGGATCCACAGTCCTCTATGCTGCCAAGTTACATCACAGCCGCCATAAATGTCAAAAATGCAGAGAAATATGAGATGAATTTATTTAAACTTTGCTGAAACTAACCATGCACCTGCATCTCTCTTCTTCCGAAAAACTGATAAATGCTGACTGAAGCGTAAGGAAGAATAAAAGCTGCTACATAGATAAAACCAACAAAAAGGGGATCCTGTTGAATTGGAAGATTTAGAATTCTATCAAGCTGGTTTGCAATGCTTGTGACAATGTAAATGTTTAACAGCGCAAAAAGAGGTATGAACACCCATGCTACTATGTGATGCTTGTAGTCAAGGGTTTCAAGCTCTCTCAGAAGAAGGTTGAAAAAAAGTCCAAACACTATGCCGATTATTCCTATCATAAAAAAAAGTATGAACAAATCTTTTACTGTGATTAAGAAAGGAATCAGGACAACAGAAGCGAGAAGATTCACAATTATCGCAACAAGCAGAACACTCCAATAAATTAGCGGGTTTATCTGCTGTTTGAATTTTATGTGCTTTTTTATCTTCTCTTCAGAATGCATTATTGAAAGGGCTTTCTCAATTTCTTCCTCAGACCACCCTTTTTCTATCAACCTTTCCCGCAAGTCCGGCATTTTTTTCCTCAGAGGTTAAAAAGCTCATGAACCCCTAATCGTTCTTCATCTTCAGTGCTTTCATTCTGCTCCCTGTCTTCAGCTTTTGCTTCCTGCTTTTTTCCTATAAGATTAGCTGCAAGAGCATAAAAATCTTCAGTTGCTTTGCTGTCTGGATGAGAAACAAGGAGTGGTTGTTTCAGATGCACTGCCCTTACTGCATTTTCATCGTACCTGATTACCCCGTAGACTGGCTTTCCAAGAAAAGTCCTGATGTTATCAACACTCATCTCAAACTTGTCATTCTTTACCTTGTTGACCACCACACCAATAACTTCCTTTCCAAGTTTTTCTGAAACCTTAACTGCGCGCAGTGCATCAGTCATTGAGGGAAGATCAGGATTTGTCACAACAAGAACTTTATCAACTGCCTTAATAACTGAAGCTGATTCTTTGCCAAGCTCAGCGTAAGTGTCAACAAGGATTATCTCGCCGTACTGTTTAAGCTCTTGAAGAACCTCGCTTAGTTTTTTATAATCAACATTCTGGAAGCTGGCGAATGAAAGAGCAGAAGGAATTATCTTAAGTCCAACTGGATGAAGATATGCTGCCTCTGTTATGTGATTCTTTCCTTGAATTGCGTCGTGCAGGGTTATTGGAAGAAAAGGCACTCCAAGGTAAAGCCCTAAATTTGGAGCAAATATGTTGCCGTCGAGAACAAGGGTATCACGGCCATACTTCGTAAGGGCAAGACCTAAGTTTATCGCTGTTGTTGTCTTTCCAACTCCTCCTTTCCCAGAGACTATTCCTACAAGATGAGCCATTTTTGATTTTTAAGAAGTATTGTTTAATAAAACTTTCTTTTTGAGGTATGTGCATAGCATCCTTAAGGTCAAAATGTCAAAAACTCCACACTAAAGTACAAAGCATGCAGCGGAGTTTTTGACACTCACTCACTTCTTTCATAAACGATTTTCTCAGCAGTGCTGTAGAATTCCTTTGCCATGTCGTAGAACTCGTAAATCTTGTCTATGTTTATTTCTTCTGTCCTGCCTTCAAGCTTTACAATCATTGCAACGTGCCTTCTGTATTCTTTTATTTTTGTGTATTCTGAGCGCAGGATTTTTCTCAGCATAAGATAAAAATCAAGAAACTCGTGAAATCTTTTGTCGGTATTTATTTTTTTCAACACCTCGACTTTCTGCACGGGATTTGTCGGCACAGAAATTTTTTGCTTGATGTGATAATACTTCAGCATTGCGTCAATCGCAAATGAAAAAGCGTTTTGGATGCGCTCAATTACGCTTTTTATGACATCAACAGTCCTTGTGTACTTTAGACTAACAAAAATGAGATGGTCTGCTCTTTTCAATTCTTCTATAGCCCCTTCAAGATTTTCTTTCATTGCAAAAATTCCAATACATACTATGTTAGCATATAAATATTTATTGCCAGAGAGTATGTGCATAGCATCCTTAAGGTCAAAATTCCATAAAACAATTTTATCGACGAGCGTTGCGAGGGGTCGCTCCCTACGGGAACGCAGCTCCATTGTCATTCACGTCGAGAATTTTGAAGATGCTATGCACATACGCCGGAGATCTAGGATTGCCTGAGCCAAGTCGCCTTTTGCACTTTTTATTGCATCAAGGGCTTCTTCTCTTGATGCATTTGTCTGTTCCATCACTGTCTTTATGTCTTCCTCATTGATTTCAGGTTCTGACGATATTTGTTTTTCAATTATTCTGCCAACAACCTGAAAAGTCTGCTGGCCCATCATATTCACTTTGCTGACTTGAGGATTTTCTATGATTATTTCTTTGTCTTTTGTCCTGATTATTACTTCGACTGCGTCGATTTCCTGCTGCTGAATTCCAAGCTTTCTCATAGCAACATCCATCTGTCTTTTGTTCATCCCGGGAAACATAATTCACCTCAGACAATCTATTGAAGCCCAACCCAGCTGTTTCCATACGCATTAAGAAAAATCATAATGCCTATTACCAAGAGAATCAGCACAATCACATAGCCTGGCTTGAGTGATATGTTGCTCTTGTATTCGTCAAAGTATCTTGTTATTCCTGCTGTGCTCATAGGCATATTTATCTTATCATCTCGCGCCATATTTTCACCTTTTCTTCACGCATTTTTCTTTCTCTGCACCAGCTCTCTGCGCAATTCATTAACTTTACTCTCGTCACTTTGCACTTTGCCTTTTTTGCGCTAAGCTCCTTACGCTGTGCATCATTATTAAGGTAGGGCAGGAATAAGCCACTTTTTGTTAAACCTGAAGACAGATTTTCGATGCTAAAATGTTAGTTCTCGCACCGCATTAGTTCTGTCCAATGGTTTATCTTAACATTCAACTATGCGTCCTTTAGACTTGCACAAATCAGGTCTAGTCGTTCCACCGCTTCCTCATAAAACGTCAATGGGTTCACTCATTCCTGTTACCAGGAACTTCGCCACATCATCCTTTTAAGAGGTCGTTTCGTTTCTGAGCTGTTGCCATCTGTTTCCAGATCCGCCTTTAGTCGGTGACTGCTTCCATTTCGACCAGCACGCTAATGCCTTGCTTTCGCTCAGCACATAACGATTTCCGGTCGCTTATGGTGTGAGTGGACTTTCCTCAGAGCATTAGCCCCGTAAGTTAAGTAGCCTGCCCTACGGCAATAAAAAATAGGTTTTGTTTTAAAAATTTAGCGGTTTTTTCTCATGAATTTCAACAAAAACAGATTCTGCATCCCCATCCATATTTCCTTCTCCTTTTCAATCTTAAAGCCGTGCTTCTCAGCTGAATCCTCAATAATTTTCTTGTTCTTTTCAACTCTTGAGATTAATATGATTGTCCCCTTTTTGCTGAGAATGAATTCCGTCTGATAAAAAAGTTCATTCATCAGTTTTTCAGGATTCTCGGAATGAGGAATTAGAGAGACTATCTTGTCAATTTCTCCTTCTTTCAGCTTTATGTCAAGCCAGTCAACAGATATTTTGGTCAAGTCAACTGCTTTTATTATCCCCCCTATCTTGGCGTTTTTCTGGGCCGCTTTTACATCTTTCAGAAGATGGGAAACTCCTTTTATTTTTGCTTTGCTCAAATCAGCTTGGCTGTCAATTTTTTTGAAGAAACCCTCGAAATCGTACTCCTTGAACAGCTTTAGAAATGCAAACTTGTCCTTCCTGAAATGATTAACTGGAAAATTTGTTGCATAAAATGCTGCCTCAATTGGAATAACGCCATCTCCCAGAAAAACATCAAGCAAATAATCCTCTTTCATGTAATCAGCAAATCGTAATGCTGTGTAAGCAATTGTGCCTTTTACTGCTTCTTTATTGGCAAATATTTTATAATCTCTTTTGCTTAGGTCAAACCCAGTGAAATCGATTCCGAGAAGGCAGTTATTTTCAAATAGATGGATTAAGAAAGTAATATCAGGGTTTGTTAGGGAAACCCCTGCTTCAAGTTTTTTTAAAATTTCTTCTCCTGCGTTTTTCTCAAGTTCCTGGCTTCTAATATTGCAGCTTCCAATTTTTATTGCTTCTACTTTGAAAGTTTTTATTTTCTTAAATAATTCCAAACCAGTATGTTGCAAACCAGTATGTTGTATTCTGCTTAATATTTCTTCCTCTGTATTGTAAATAAAATTGTCTAAATAAAGGGATATGTTGATTGCTGACTGTGCTTTGTAGCAAAGCAGAAAAAGGTCTTCATACGTCTTTATTGGAAAAATTATGAATGTTTTTAGTATTTCTATCTCTGAATTTTTTATTCCCAGCAGTTCGGCTATTTCTTCTGTACAAATTTCCTCAGCTCCCCTGTGGGTTATAGCGAAGCCTTTCATTTCGTTTTTTTTCATTTGCATCGTATTTGCATTGTAAAACAATTAAGCTTATAAAAAATTGCTGTTTTCTGCAGGAAATGATTACATTAGAAGATGTTGTGAGCAAGTACAGGGGAACTCAAATTCAATCCTTTCTTTCAGCTTATGACGAAGGTGGCAATACTACGATTATTGTGGATTTTGGAAGTGAAAACTCATTAAGATTTTTGTATTCTGCAAATTCTTTGAGAACATCGATGATTATAACTTCTGTCGCTGAAGTGCAAAGAAAGAAAATTGAAGTCTCCTCTGAGATAAATCTTCTCATTAACAGAGAGAATCCTGACAGTTGCTTCTGTAACACCCCCTCTTTTTGCGGAGAAGTATATGAATCAGGAAGAAAGTTCGACGATTTCATGATTGGCCCATTTTTATCAAGGTTTATTACGAAATATTTCGAAATGTGCAGTGATAAAAGACCCTCGGACATATATTTCAGGTCAGTGCAAAACAAATTCCCTCATTTGAAAGATGATGCTAGGGGGAATCATGATTTATTGTTTATTCAATTAGGGGAGGATATAAATAGATGTGAAATTAAAGAAATTAAAAAAGGAAATAAAAAAAGATGTGAAAAATTTATTTTCAAATTTAATTATAATTCCCTGCTTGAAGTTGTTTACAAGTCTAATGGAAAAAACACTTGCATTTACAGGATAAACAGAAGGTGAAAGAATATATCTTCCATTTCATTCTCGCGCTATTTTTTCAACAGAAACAACTTTGTCGCCTTCAGCAAGCTTCATTATTCTGACTCCCTGAGTATTTCTGCCTATCACTGATATTTGCTTTACCGGGATTCTTATTATGATGCCGTTCTGTGAGATGCATATTATTTCATCTTCATCAGTAGCTGTCTTTATTCCAACAACATTGCCGTTTTTTTCTGTTGCCTTGACATTTATTACCCCTATGCCCCCTCTGCTGATGAGTCTGTACTCAGAAACAAGGCTTCTTTTGCCATAGCCGTTTTCTGTTACTGTAAGCAGTGTTTCTTTTTCTGTGCTGGCTTCCATTCCTATCACATAATCCCCTTCGCGGAGCGTTATTCCTTTCACTCCTCTGCCTGCCCTGCCTATCGCCCTTGCATCAGATTCATTGAAGCGCGCAGCCATTCCTTTCCTTGTTGCGAGAATTATATTTTTACTTCCATCAGTAAGCCTGACATTAACGACTTTGTCTCCTTCATCCAGGGTTGCTGCAATTATTCCTCCCTTTCTTGGCCTGCTGTATTCCGAAAGATTTGTTTTTTTTATTATGCCCTTTCTTGTTGATATGAGCAAAAATTGCTTCTCATCAAATTCCTTGACTGGGAGCATTGCAGAGATTTTTTCGTCTTTGTCCATTTCAATGAGGTTGGCGATTGATTTGCCAAGACTGTGCCTTGATGCTTCCGGAATGGTATATACTTTCAGCCAATGCACCCTTCCTTTATCAGTGAACAGCATTATGTAATTATGAGTTGAGCTTACAAACAAATATTCAACAAAGTCTTCTTCTTTTGTTTCAGTCGCTGTTATTCCTTTTCCCCCTCTCTTTTGCTGTCTGTAAGTTTCAAGAGGTATTCTCTTTATGTATCCTGAATGAGTGTAAGTTACAACAACCTCTTCTTCTTTTATGAGGTCTTCAATTTCAATGTCCATTTCAGCATCCTGCGTAACTTCAGTTCTTCTTGAATCAGAATATTTCTGCTTTAGCTCGATGAGTTCGTTTTTTATTATTCCAAGTATTCTTTTCTCATCAGACAGGATGTTCTTAAGCTCAAGAATCAGATTTATTAATTCTGAATGTTCTATCTTTATTTTTTCCTGCTCAAGAGCTGCAAATCTCTGAAGCCTCATTTCAAGTATCGCCTTCGCCTGGATTTCTGTAAGTGCATAATCATTAATCAGCATTTTCCTTGCAGTTTCGACATCTCTCGATTTCTTGATTTTCTGCACTATGCTGTCAGAATCATTCAACGCAACAATAAGTCCTTCAAGAATATGCTTTCTTTCTTCTGCTTTTCTCAGCTCAAATTCTGTTTTTCGTCTGACAACAGCTCTTCTGTGATTGATGAAATGTGTTATCAGCTCCCTTACATTGAGAATTTTTGGTTCATTATTAACGAGAGCAAGCATTATCACCCCAAACGTTGTCTGAAGCCGTGTGTGCTTGTAAAGCTGGTTGAGAACAACCTCTGATGTAAATCCCTGCTTCAGCTCGAGAACTATTCTTATGCCCTCCCTGTCTGATTCGTCTCTTATGTCTGAAATTCCTGTTATGCTTTTTTCCCTCACAAGCTGAGCAACTTCTTCTATCAGCTGCGACTTGTTTACCTGATAAGGTATTTCTGTGATGAGAATTATTTCCTTGTTTCTGATGTGCTCTGTTTTTATTTTTGCCCTCACTACAATTTTCCCCCTTCCTGTCTTGTAATATTCAAGTATTCCCTGCCTTCCCAATATGCTAGCTCCTGTTGGAAAATCAGGGCCTTTTATTATTGAGAAGAGCTGTTCAAAGCTTATTTCAGGATTCTCTATTGTTTTTATTATGCCGTCGCATATTTCAGAAACATTATGCGGAGGAATGTTCGTTGCCATCCCGACAGCTATTCCAGAACTGCCATTGATAAGAAGATTTGGAAGTTTTGAAGGAAGCACAGTCGGCTCTTTCAAAGTGCCGTCGAAATTTGGAATGAAATCAACTGTTTCCTTGTCAATATCCTGAAGCATCTCTTCAGATGTTCTTGCTAATCTTGCTTCAGAGTATCTCATTGCAGCTGCATTATCCCCGTCGATGTTGCCAAAATTTCCCTGACCCTGAATCAAAGGGTATCTAAGAGAGAAGTCCTGAACCATTCTAACCAAACTGTCATAAACTGCCTGGTCTCCGTGAGGATGAAACTTGCCCAGAATTTCTCCCACTATTCTCGCACTTTTCTTGAATGGTTTGTTGCTTGAATTTCCAAGCTCATGCATTCCAAAAAGTATCCTTCTATGCACCGGCTTCAGCCCGTCGCGGACATCAGGAAGGGCTCTTCCAACTATAACAGACATAGCATAATCTAGGTAAGACTGCTTCATTTCATCTTCTATTACTCTTATGATTTCTCTCTCTTGTTTTTGTTCCTGAATTTCAGCCATTTTCGACGGCAATTGTGAACTTTTATGGCTTTATAAAGTTATTGATTTTTTTGTCGTCGTGGTTTTGGTTTTTTTCCGACGGGAAAATCAACAAATCAAATGTATGATAAAAAACATAAATGTTTTTATATGAGTTGCTATCGAAAAGTGGTATTCTATTTGGTATGTTGGGAGGTAATAACGATGACAGTAGCGACTTTGGAAGAAAGGACTGAAAATGCGCATGACTTTTATGATTCTGAAGCAATAACTTCTTTGCCCAAAGAATTTGACAGAAGTGCATCAAGCGTTGGAAGCGATTTTGCCAAAGGATTTTTTGATTTTAGCGTAGATTATATTCTTGGCGTTGGCAATGCTGTAAGAAAATTTGATACTGACAGTATTATAAGAAGAATTGGGGAAGGTTTTAAACGTTCTGATGATTCAGAAGAGGAGCTGCCCATTACATTGTATGATGCCTGCAATCTTAACAGGGAATATATCATTGACGCTTTGCTTGTTCCTCTTAGAAAACAAGGAATTCATGTTCCAAATAGTGTGATAAGAAAACATTCAACTGAATTTTTTTCTGGAATAAATGATAACACAGACAATAACACAGACGATAACACAAGCATATTTGAATTACACAGAAAATTATTTGAATTTCAAGCAAAGCTCTACGAAAATGTTTCCACATCTATAGAAAATGGATTCAGCCGTGAAGAAGGAATAAAAACTGGTGAATATCAATCTGGAAACCCTGTTAATTTCAGAGCTGAGGATTTTCTGAAAATTCCATTAGCCATAACAAAAGAAATTGTTGATTGTGCTTCTCCTAAACCAAAATCAGAAAATACTGAAGAAGAAAATTTTGGGATAGACAAAATTATGTCTGCATTACAAGAAATGCTTCATGGAGAAAGAAGAAGCAGCAGGACTGCTTTTGCACTGGCAACACTTACTTCATTAGCGCCGATTGTCATATCTTCTCCAGCCTATGCAAATGAAAAAGTACCTGCTGCAACATTTAAAGTGGAAAACCCAAAAGAAGTATCTTCAACAGCTTACGCTGAAATGACTGTTTCAGGTGGATTGGAAAAAACACTTAAGAATAATGGCATATCTCCTTCGATTGCTGATGCTCTCATGGGAATGCAGAAAAGATATTTTCCCCTTAAGGAGAGAGATAATATTATTGCAAAAAATGAAAGAGGAGAATATACAGGCAGGACTTTTAATGAAGATGGAACTTATGAAGGACAAAGAGTATTTGTTCCAAAAAAAATGCTTGATAGAAATACAACTTCAAGATTAATCCCTTATTCAATCATCATAAGAAAGTTGTTTAGTGACGGAACAGCACAATATGTAAGGCATGTTATTGACCAGGAGGGCAATTCCTACAAGAGAATTGTAGGAAAAAGAAAAAAGGTTGCTTCAGTTGGTGCCAAAGCAATTGATGAAGAAGTAAGGGCCATTGTTTTTGGAGGAATTGTAAATGGTGCACTTAAAAGCAGTGGTTTGCCTCACAACGTTCTGGAGGTAATCACAAGAAAAGCTTATCAGAGCAATCCTGACAATCAGACTAGCGATGCGGATTATGCTAATCAATCTGCTAATCAATCAGATTATGCTTCAACTCAAATTGCTTCAACCCCAATTCAAGAATCAACACCAACCCTGCAGAAAATTGTTGAAACATCTGAAAAACTAGAGTTAGGCAATTCAGTCAGGGAAAGCTATTCGAAACCAAGTGAAGAAGAAGAAAAATATGATGGACAAAGGCAAAATGGAGTAGAGTTGGTACTTTCAGATACTTTAGTACCTTCAGATTCTGAGCAACTTGAACAAAAAACTGCTGAAACAAATACGAACGCAGTACCAACGTCTATTGATGCAACACAAAAAACTCAGGAATGGATGATGAGCAGGGAGTATGGACTTGTTGAATTGATTGAATTGCCTGTTTATGATAAGGCTTCTTTGAAGGCACTAAGAGCGCTGAATGGAAGTCGAAATGAAAGAAAAAAATATGCAGAACAATTGGAAGTTGCTCCGCTTTCTCGGCAAACAGAATCTGACAAACACGTACCAAATAAGACATTTGAAGAAACAGTTAAGAATCTCTACGAAAGAAAGTTTTCAGGCGCTTCTGGAAAAGCTGTTAGCGTCAATACAGAGAATGTGGAAAGATTAGCGATACTTACTACAGACTTCCTGCAGTCAGTCGCTATTGGAGTAAATGCAACTCTTGACTCTGCTTACAAGGAAGCAAAAGAAAATGTTCTTGCCACAAAACCTAAATCTGAAGGAAACATTGCAAATGACATTTATGAACGCGCGTATGAAGAAGAGAAGGGGAAACTTCTTGCACAAGAACCCAGATATTTGCTTTCAGGATTGGATAAATTGGCAGATACTGCTGAAAAAGATTACGATGAAGCCAAACAGAGATTATTATCACATCAATTGAAAATTGCAGGAAGGGATTCTTTAATAAATGAAGCGGAACTTAAGAAATACCAGGCAAAAGCACGAACTGCAAAAAAGAATCTCAGTGACTGGAAACAAAAGTATTCTGAGCTGGCAAGGACTAAGCTTGACAAATATAAAACCACAAAGCAGGAGCTTGATGGATACAAAGCAGAACATTACGCGATATGGTCAAAGGAAGAATTAAATTCTGAAGAAGAAAAAGCAAAATCGGATCTTGAAGCAAAAATAGCAGAGACATCAAAAATAATGAACGCCAACAGACTGCAAAGATTCAATTATGCTGTTCTTAACGATGAGGAGAAGGCGAGGATTGTTGAGATTTATAACAATAGATCTCTCAAAACTATCAAAGAAGTCATGGAAGATGTTAAGAAAGAGCTCGGAGTAGAAAAATTAAGCAGAACAAGCTTGTACAGAGTCATTACTGATGCAAAGAAAAGTGGACGTGATGTTAAACCAAGAAAATGGGATAAATTGTCTGGACAATCAATGTACCAAACAATAGCTGACTACTACGGTACAAAGCCAGAAATAATCAAAGAGATTGGTCAAAAATGCGAGGAGTATGATGTTCCTTTCTATTTGGCTCTCTCATTGGCTTATCACGAGTCTGGTTTCAATAACAATGCACGCTCTTGGGCTGGAGCAATCGGCATCGGCCAGTTTATGCCTGGAACTGCTGCAATGATGGGAATAAATCCTTATGATTGGAGGCAGAATATTGATGGAATGGTCCGCCACATAAGAGATCTGCTTAAGGGTTTTGATGGAATAGTGCCTCATGCATTAGCAGCATACAATGCCGGCGGTTATGCTGTTCAACAGTCTTTGAAACGGCATGGAAGAATTCCTCATAACGGCGAAACAGAGAATTATGTTCCAAATATTCTTAATAATATACAGAACATAGAAAAACGCGTTAACCTTATCCAAAAAAAGTCCCAAAAAAAGTGGGAAAATAAGGAATTCTAATATTTCTTTTCTTTTTCTTCAATTTTTTCTATTGCAGTATCGATAGTTTCTTCCGAAGATTGAATGCGCTCTTCTTCAGGATTTTCTTCTTCAGATTTTTCTTCTTCAGGTTTTGTCTCCTGCTTTTTGTCTTCAGCTTCAGCTGAGAGAAGTTTTTTCACTTCAGCAGTCTCATCAGTTTCTGCTTCATTTCTTTGAACAACCACAGTCTTAATGTCCTGCTCTTCAAGTTTCTCCTTAAGAACCTTGTGAGGCTCAAGATTATCAAGAGCTTCCTTTACACGTTCTTCTTCTTTCTGC
>DATDSP010000002.1:0-9542 GCA_035291205.1 Candidatus Nanoarchaeia archaeon
CGGATAGCTCCGAGCAGCGAGTTTTTGTTATTTTAGTTCAAATTCCTCTTTAAAATTTTTACTGTAATAAATCCACAACCAAATATCTCGTGAAGTTTTGTATTTTGCCTTTAATTCATAATTCTGCTTGAATTCTGCAGAACTTACAAGAAGATACGAGAGAGCAAAATCATAATTATTTTCAAAACTTTTGTCATCGTCATTAATCAGCATTATTATTTCAGGATTTTTTGAAAGAACATATCCATACTCAAGCCTGTTTCTGCTCAGGATATTGTCGTTAAGCCCCAGGAGATCTATTGTCTTAAGTTTTGAATAATAGGGAATTCCTCCTGCATCGCCTATAGCGATTTTTATTCCTTTGTCCTGGTACTGATTCAAATACCTGCCAATCTTTTCATAAGAATGTTCAATTTCAGTCCATCTTTGCGCTCCACTCATCATCGTGTCTTTGGTATTGTTGAATGGAAAAAATCCTGAAAGAGGATAAATCAGGAGCAGCAACAAAAACAGTGCAAAAATTGCTCTTTTCCACCCTTTTATTTTTGAAGCCAACAAAGAATATGCGTCTATCGAAGGAGTCGCAAGAAGATAAATAAGCGGTGCTGTTGGAACTAAAAACCGGAAGTTGAAGCCCATCACTGTTCTTATGTTAAGCACAGTCAGGTTAAGAAACAGAATCACAAATGCCAGATAATAATACTCCTTCTTTCTTTTCTCGAATGCAAAGAGAAAAATTGCAAGAAGAATGAAAATGAACGCGTACTTATTGAACATCAGAATGTCGCTTAATCCTCCGAGAAGCATCTTTTTTGCATAAAATGTGTTTGGAAAAAAATTGCCGTAATAAAACAGCCGCCACATAAAGTAAGATCCATAGATTATTATAAATGGCAGTGCCCAAAGGAGCATTCTTCTGATTAGTTTTTTAATTCTTACTTCATTATGATTAAAAATTCTCATTTTTTTATAATTAAAAAATGCCAGGTAAAAAAATGAAAACACGAAAAGAACAGCACCCTCTGGCCTTGTGAGCGCAAGAAGCGAAAATGCCCATGGAGAATATGGAGTGTTTTTTTCAAGGTCAATCAAAAATAAGTAAACTGAAAGTATGAGCAGAAAAATAAAAAGTGGAGTTTCAAGCCCTGAAATGCTCCAGAAAGAAAAAGCAGGAGTCAATGCGAATAAAAACATCGGGATAAGAGCAAGCCATTCTGACTTCAGTATTTTTTTTGATAGTAGATAAAGAAAGAACATGCTGAAAAGCCCGAATAAAGCTCCCAATGCCTTTGACCAGAAAACTATGTTCAAGCCAAGTTTAATCATAACAAATCCAATGATCACCCAGAGAAAATTTGTATATCCCTCGACCCTTTCAGAAGAATCAATGTTCCAGTTGAGCTGGTTGTGAAGAACAAGATTTTCCGAATAGCGGAAATTGATGAATGCGTCATCAACTGTGAAGAAGAAAAAATATTTTACCAGGAACAAGAACATTATGAAAGGCAAAAACAACAGCAGATAAAAAAAAACATTTTTCTTGCTTACCTGCTTATGACTCTGTTTGTTTTTCATTCCAGCACTTTTTTCCAGATGTAATTTAATAAGTTTTCTAAAAAACCAGACATAGAATCATAATCTTTATAAACCACAGCTTTTTTAAATAATTAATTGTTTTTTCTAAAAGAAGGTTATGATTAAAAGCATGCTGATGATAATTTGAAAAATGTAATGAAATGTAATGATAAGCTGGTTAAAATGATAACAATAACCGTCCCTGCCTACAACGAAGAGGAAATCATTGAGAAATTCATCAGAAGAGTGGAGCAGGATGTCAGGCTGGAAGAGGATTACGAGCTTTTGATAGTTAATGATGGAAGCAGGGATAAGACCAAAGGAATTGTTGAAAGGCTTATGCTTGAGTTTCCAAATTTGAGATTGGTAAATCATCCTCGCAACAAAGGGCTTGGAGCAGCTCTCAGAACAGGCTTCAAAAATTCACGGGGAAGAATAATCATTACAATGGATTCTGATCTCACTCATCCCCCTAAGCTGGTAAGAAAGCTTGTCGAAGGCACCAAAAGTGCAGATGTTTGCATTGCTTCAAGATATGTTAAGAGTGGCGGGATGAAAAATGTTCCTGGCTGGAGGGTTTTAGTCAGCATCGTTGCAAACAGGATTTTTGCATTTGCATTTGGTTCAAATGTAAGGGACATTACAGCAGGTTTCAAGGCGTATAGAGTTGGAAAAATTAAAAAAATAGGTATAACAAAAACAGGATTTGAAGTGCAGATGGAAATAATGATTAAGCTCATCAAGAGAGGAGCAACGTTTAATGAAATTCCCCTGATACTTGTAAACAGGAAAATTGGAAAATCAAAGTTCAGCTTCCTGAAAATGATTCCGAAATATGCGTTTAATGTTTCAAAATTATGGTTTTACAGGTGGTTTGGAAAATGAAGGTGTGTCAATCACTGAAATTCTGCGTGCTTGTAGGCACAAGGCCTGAAATAATAAAAATGAGTTCAATAATAAGATTTCTTGAGAAAAAAAATAGGGATTTTTTTATTCTTCACACAGGCCAGCACTACTCAATTAATATGGACAGGATTTTTTTTGATGAGCTTGAACTGCCTCAGCCAAAGCATAACCTCGAAGTTGGGGAAGCTGGTTCAGGAAGCCATGCCAAGCAGACAGCATTGATGCTTGAGAGAATAGAATCTGTTTTGCTGGAAGAAAAGCCTGATGTGCTTCTTGTGCAGGGAGACACAAACACTGTTCTTGCAGGGGCCTTGGCGGCATCAAAAATAGGAGTGAAAGTATGCCATGTTGAAGCCGGCCTGAGAAGCTACGACAGGAAGATGCCTGAGGAAATAAACAGGGTAATGGCAGATCATCTTTCAGACCTGCTGTTTGCTCCCACAAATAAATCAGCCAATATACTCTTAATGGAGAATGTAAAAAAAGAAAAAATATTTGTGACTGGAAACACGATTGTTGATGCTGTTTTACAAAATCTGAAGATTTCTGAAAAGAAAAAAAGTCCGCTGGAAAAACTAGGGCTTGAAATGAAGAAATATGTTCTTGTGACTGCCCATAGGCAGGAAAATGTTGACAGCAGGAAAAAACTGGAAAGCATAATTTCTGGATTGAAAAAAATAGCAGTAAAGCACAATCTGAAAGTTGTTTATCCAGTTCATCCAAGGACAAAAAACATGATAAAAAAATTCAGAATCAGGATTCCAAAAGAACTTTTTTTTATAGAGCCTGTCGGCTATTTGGATTTCCTTCAGCTTGAAAAACATGCCAAGGTGATACTTACAGATTCAGGAGGTCTGCAGGAGGAGGCGTGCATATTAAATGTTCCTTGCATAACTTTGAGAGAAAACACTGAAAGGCCTGAAACTCTTGAATCAGGAGCTAACATTCTTGTTGGGACAGATTCATCAAGCATATTAAATGGATTCGAAAGAATGATTATGTATGGAAAAAACTGGAAAAATCCTTTTGGGGACGGCAAAAGTGGAGAGAGAATAATCAAGATAATAGAAGAGGAGCAGAAAAAATGGAAAAAGTCATAAAAGTTATAATTGTAATTCCAGCATACAACGAAGAGAAAAAGATATCTTCAGTAATTAACAGACTTAAAAATGAGGGATATGACAGAATAATAGTTGTTGATGACGGAAGCTCTGACAGGACTTATGAAATGGCAAAAAATGAAAAAGTTATTGTTTTGAGGCATATCATTAACAGAGGGCTTGGCGGAGCATTAAATACTGGAATTACAGCCGCTCTTGAAGAAGGGGCGGACATAATCATTACATTCGATGCAGATGGCCAGCATCATCCTTCTGATATTAAAAAACTTATCAAGCCAATACTTAGCGGAAATGCAGATACAGTCATAGGCTCGCGGCTTCTGAATCCCAAAGGAATGCCGTTTACGCGAAGAATCGGAAATTGGTTTTTTAACGTCATAACTTATTTGTTTTTCAGGGTGTGGACAACTGACAGCCAGTCCGGTCTGAGGGCTTTTTCAAGAAAAGCAGCAAGGAGAATAAACATACGCACGAACAGAATGGAAGTGAGTTCTGAAATAATAAAAGAAATAGGAGCCAACAAGCTGAGATTTTGTGAAGTGCCTGTAAAAACAATATACACAAAATATTCGTTGAGAAAAGGCCAGAGTATTTTAAACGGATTCAGGATACTTGGAAAACTCATAATCAGGAAATTAATGAGATAATTGAAAGTAAGTGTACAGCGAGGTGGAATGATGGCGGAAATCAACATATACTTCCAGGTCATTGTGGTGTTGTTTGCATTGTTTGCTTTGAGCCGGGCTTTCCTAAGATTCAGGGAAGGAAAGATGTCTTTGAAAGAAATGTTATTCTGGATTCTTCTCTGGGCTTCAGTAATTTTTGTTGTTTTCTTTTCAAGAATGACTTTTATTATTTCAAGAATATTCGGCATAGGCAGGGGAATTGATTTAGTTGTTTACGTCAGCATAGTCGCGCTTTTTTACCTGATATTCAGAATTTATGTAAAGATAGAAAACATTGAGCAGGACATCACAAAAATTGTCCGTGAAGTTGCTCTAAGGAAAAGAGGAAAAATAAAAATAAAAAAAGAAAAATGAGTACGAAAATTCATAAGATAATTGACAGAATTGTGGGAACTATTTTGTGCATCCCGCTGAGTATATTCAGGATTTTTAACAAAAAAGGAAAAGGAAAAGAAATTAAAAAAATTCTTGTTGTACGGCTTTGGGCTGTTGGAGAAACTGTTTTGACTCTGCCAATGATACACGCAATTAGGAAAAAATATCCTAAAGCAAAAATATCTGTTTTGACGCATAAAAATAATAAGGACATTTTTGAGCTTGTTAAGGATGTTGATGATGTTGTTAAATTCAGGGTTAACAATTTTTTCAAGTTCAGGAAGTATGATGTCGCAATTGACACCGAACCTTGGCTGAATATTTCAGCAATACTTGCACTCTGGATGTCAAAATGGACAATAGGATTTTCAGGCAGGACAAGAAGCCTGCTTTACAATGAAAAAGTTAAATACGCCAGCAGAGAACATTCAGTCATCAATTTTCTCAATCTATCAAAAAAAATTGGTGCGTATTACAATCCCAAGCATTTGATAAACTTGAATGTTCCGAAAAAGGACAAGGAATTTGCAGAGAGACTGATGAAAAAAAATAAAATACAAACACCCACTGAAATAATTGGAATATCTCCTGGAGTAGGCGAGTATGCCAAAAGCCGAATTTGGCCTGTTGAAAGATATGCTGAATTGTGCGATGGAATAATAGAAAAACTCAGAAGAAAAATTATTTTTGTTGGAAGCGAAAAAGACTCTGAAGTTATCAGGAAAATAATGAATGAAATGAGACATGCGAATTTTGCATTTGATTTTTCCGGCAAAACAAGTCTTGGCCAGCTTGTTGGACTTATCGAACATTGTGAAGTTTTTATTTCGAATGATACTGGGCCTATGCATTTTGCTGCAGCACAGGGAATTAAGACAATAGGTCTTTTTGGCCCTAACCTGCCTCAGCGTTTCGGGCCATTTGGAGAACACAATATTTCGATATACCATAGAGTTGAATGTTCGCCCTGCATAAATGTTCATCTGGGCAGGGTTCCTGAATGCAAATATCTCGGAACGAAAGATTATCAGAAATGCATGAAGAGGATTTCAGTTGAAGAAGTTTTTGATGCAGTGAAAAAAATGATGGCATAAGCCCATATATGACATAAGCCCATATTCTAGACAACATGCCTATATTCTCCTCTCAAGAAATATCCTGCGAGCTGTTTTGACCTTGCAATTCTTGGAAAAAGCTCTTTTTCAAGAAAAATTATTTTATCCATAAGTTCAAATACTTGTTTGTTAAAAACATAGATGCCTGCATTGACAACATTTGATTCAGATTTTTTCGGCTTTTCCTTGAAGTCAACAATCAAGTCACCTTCGAGAACAGCATTGCCATATTCTGATGGCTCTGGCCTGCTCATCAATCCCATTGTTGCTATTTTTCCAGATTGGAGATGTTTCCTTATCATTCCCTTCAAATCAAAATCGTAGTAAATATCACCACTAAGTACAACAAAATTTTCGCTGCTTATATCCGATTTTATTGCAAAAAGAGCTTCTGCATTTCCTCTTGCATTTCGCTCAAGAAGATTAACCGGTATTGCGGATTCTGAAATTTCTTGCAGAAGAAGATTTATGTTTTTGCTGAATTGTGTCACGACTGTTGCTGACTTTATTCCGTTTCTTTGCATAAATTCAAGCTGGTTTTTTATTAAGCTCCTGTTGTTTATTATTTTCAAGGCATTAATGTGATGATCACCCTTAAGCAATATTACTGCCTTGTCAACTGCTTGCTCCTTTAATCCTTGTCTCAAATAATACTCTATTGCCTGGCTTCTTGACCTTATTATGCTGCCATCAATCCTTGAATCAATAATTTCAAGAAGTGGAGGGTCAAGGGAGATCGCAATTTTCGTTTTATTCATCATAAGTATGAATTCAGAATACTTAATTAATATTTATATTTTATAAAATATACATTATAATAGCAGAATGTATATATATGGGTTGTACTTTTAAAAGTATGAACAATTCATACTATTCAGATTTATTTAGATTTATTGGGTGAGTTTTTGGAAAATGAAATTAAAGATGCAATAAGTGAATCAATCAAAATAAAACAAAGCTTTGACAACGAATTGATCTCAAACATAAAAAAAACAGCCAGGGAAATAATAAATGCCTTAAGAGCAGGAAAAAAACTGTTAATAGCTGGCAATGGAGGATCAGCTGCTGACTCGCAGCATTTTGCAGCAGAGCTTGTCGGAAGATACACGCTTGAAAGAAAAGCCCTGCCGGCAATCGCCCTTACAACAGACTCATCAATTCTGACAGCTTGGTCCAACGATTACAGTTTTGATACAGTTTTCAGCAGACAACTCGAAGCCCTTGGAAAAATAAACGATGTTTTTTTTGGAATAAGTACAAGTGGAAATTCAAAAAATATAATAGAGGCAGCCAGAAAAGCAAAAGAACTTGGAATTAGGACAATAGTCCTTTCAGGCAACAACGGAGGGAAACTTAAGGACATTGCAGACATAAGCTTAATAGTGCCATCATCAAATACAGCCAGAATTCAGGAGTCGCACATAATGATTATTCACATCATCTGTGCTATTGTTGAGAAAGATATGGCAGGTAAATAAAATGAATTACACCAAAATAATTGAAAAATTCAGAAAATGCAGAATATTGGTGATAGGTGATGTTATGCTCGACAAATATATTTACGGAACTGTTTCAAGAATCTCTCCTGAAGCGCCTGTTCCAATAATTCACGCTTCAAGGGAAAGCTTTGCTCCAGGAGGAGCAGCCAATGTCGCGAAAAATATATCTTCTTTTGGAGGAACAGTTTACCTTCTTGGAATTGTAGGTGCTGACTCATCATCCACAGTTCTTGACGCTATTTTAAAAAAAGAAAAAATAAGAACTGTTTTTGTCAGGGACAAGAGCAGGCCAACGATAGTTAAATTGAGAATGCTCGGCCACAATCAGCAGCTTCTCCGCGTAGATTATGAAAATTCTGAATTAATACACAAAGATATTGAGAAAGAAGCCATAAGGAAAATAACTTTGCTTATAAAAAAAGTTGATGCAGTTGTAGTTTCTGATTATGCAAAAGGGATTCTGACTGAAAATTTGATGCGCAGCATAATCTCAATTTCAGGGAAAAACAACAAGCCGGTTGTAGTTGATCCAAAGCCAGTTCACAAAGAAATTTTCAGGCATACTACTGTGATAACTCCTAATAACAAGGAAGCCAGTGAAATGTCAGGGATTCCTGAAAAAGATGACAAATCTGTTTTTGAAATCGGCAAGAAGCTTGTTGAGGAGCTCGATTCAAATATCATCATAACCCGTGGGGAGAAAGGAATGATGCTTTTTGAAAAAAACAGTTCAGTAATAACCAATATTCCAACCCAGGCAAGAGAAGTTTATGATGTCACGGGAGCAGGGGATACTGTTGTTGCTATTTTGACGCTTTCGTTGTGTTCAGGAGCAAATCTGAAAGAAGCAGCTTCACTGGCAAATTATGCAGCAGGAATTGTTGTTGGAAAAATAGGCACCGCAACAACAACAGCCGAAGAGCTGAGATCAAGACTTAAAGAGCAGAATAAATCCTGATAAAGCTAACACCTCAACTATAAAACATTAAGGAAATCGACAGCAAGCAAGGCCACTTCAAACTTCTTGCTGTCTTTTTTTTAGTTTGTTATTTTTTCACCCTATTTTCACAAACTATATAAATCAAACTCAAAATTTCTTATGATGGTGGTTGAATGAACAAGGCAGTGTTTTTAGACAGGGATGGCACAATAAACGTTGATGATGGCTATATTTATGAAATTGAAAAATTCAGGTTCATAACAAGATCAGCTGAAGCCATAAAAGTGCTGAAAAACTCTGGCTTAAAGGTAATAATTGTGACAAACCAGTCAGGAGTCGGCCAGGGGCTGTACAAGGAGGAAGATGTCAAAAAAGTTCACACGCATATGGTTGAAGAATTGAAAAAAAAGGGTGTGAAGATTGATGACATTCTTTACTGCCCTCACACAAGAGATGCTGGATGTGAATGCCGGAAGCCAAACATGCTGATGGTAAAAAAGTCTGCTGAAAAATTTGGCTTAAACCTTAAGGAATGCTATGTTGTCGGGGACAAGAACGCTGATGTTGCCCTTGGGAACAGAGCTGGTTGCAAGTCAATTCTTGTAAAAACTGGATATTCTGGAAAAGACAAATGTGAAGCCACCCCTGATTACACCGCAGAAGACCTTTATGAAGCCGCAAGCTGGATAATCGGGCAGGAGAACAAAAAATGAAGATTCTTGTTTTTGCAAAAAATGAAACAGAACTTAAAGAACTTCTTTATGAGCTTGAACTCAGGAAAGAGAAAGAAAACAATCTGATAGTGGTTGTTGGCAATTTTGCTGAAAGCACTGAAAATAATATTGCCAAGAAAAACATCAACAGCTACACAAAGGAAAACACCAACAAAATCGCAACAGAATGGATTAAATGGTGGGCAGAACAAAAATCAGCTGAAGGAAAAAACTTTAGAGAAATTATGGTTGTTGAAGGGGTTTCCTGGTGGTGGTTTATGGAGCATTGGCTTTACTCAAGCTATGCTTACATGGATCCGATAAAGGGAGTTGTTGCTGAAGTTTTCAAGGCAAAAAAAATAATTGATGTTGAGAAGCCTGACAAAATAGTTTTTATAAATGATGATTCCCTGTTTAGCAGATCAGTCTTTTGCATTTCAAAGAATCTCAGCATAGACTATTTCTGCATAAATAAAAGGAGAAAAATAAATCTTAACTTAAAAAATATTGCAATAAAGCATTTTCTGAGGCAGGGATTTTTTATGAGGAAAAGAATGGGGGGGTTGTACAAGGGCAGGCTGGAAAAAAGCAGGATTCAAGCGGGAAAAGAAG
>DATDSP010000003.1:0-3930 GCA_035291205.1 Candidatus Nanoarchaeia archaeon
GCACATCAACAGCAGGAATTTCTCCAGGAACAACACTTGCTGACAGGCTGGGAGTTCCATTCATTTATATCCGTGACAAGCCAAAAGATCACGGCCTAAAAAATCAAATTGAGGGCATTGATTCAGATTCAAACTTGCGAGACAAAATTGTTGTCGTTATTGAAGACCTGATTTCTACAGGAGGAAGTTCGCTCAAAGCAGTGCAGGCAGTGCGAAATGCCAGGGGCACGGTCAACCATATGCTATCTATTTTCAATTATGGACTGGAAGAGGCAGAGCATCTATTCGCAGAAGAAAACATTCTTGTTAATTCATTGTTACTCTACGATAAACTGCTGAAAATTGCAGTGCAGGAAAATTACATCAACTCGGATCAGCAGAAAGCGCTTGCTGAATGGCGTAAAGATCCACTTAACTGGGGAGAAAAGCACGGATTTGGAGGGGGAAAAATGATTTTTGCACAAAAATGGGAAGAGATTGTTGCACAAAAGAATTCAATTCTCTGTGTTGGCTTGGATCCCGCAGAGTACGGCCAACGGCCAAACACTTCATTGCCTCAAGGAGCCAATAAACTCGAATGGTGCCTTGATTTTGTTGAAAAAATAGCTCCATTTGCATCAGCAGTAAAACCAAACAGGAATTATATCAAAGATTTCTCACGAGATGAGACAAGAACGCTCGTTGACTGTATTCATGAATTGGGTATGCTGGCAATTGATGATTCCAAACTTGTTGACATTGGAGAAACAAATGACTCAGGATTTTATCACGCACAAATGGAGGGGTTCGATGCAGTAACATACTCTCCATTTCCAGGAAACACAAGAGAAGCAGTCAATCAAGCACATAGCAAAAATATTGGACTTATTTCGCTTGTGCTGATGTCAAATCCCGAATTTGAAGGTATCAAAAATTCAAGAATTTGCGGTCTGCGGGGATTTGAATATTTTGCATTTCAATCTGCTGAGTACGGTGTTGATGGTATTGTAGTTGGAGCGCCAAGCGAAAATAACCATATAACCGATGAGGAAGTGCACAGAGTAAGGGAAATTATTGACAAGCAGTTGATACTCATGCCTGGCGTTGGAGCGCAAGGTGGTGACGCACAATATATTTTGCGAATTTTCGGCGACAATGTAATCGCAAATGTTGGCAGAGCAATAATGTATTCCCATAATCCTGCAAAGCAGGCAGAAAAGTACAGGGATATGCTCAACGAGTTGAGGAAAATAGCCTAAAAATAACTTAAGGTGATACATTGGCGCACAGAATTGAAGTTCATTCAAAAATCGATGATGCAAGAGTTAAAATAAACCAGGAAAAACTTTTCAGTTTCCAGGCACCAAATGCTTAGTTAATCTTTTAATTTAATGTCATAATTTCACCATTCTTTGAATGGTTGTTTTTGACATTGCTTCACTTAATTTATCCAGCTCACATACAATTGTCTGGTCGTCATCAACAGGCCAGATAACATCAGGGTTTCGTTCAAAAAATCGCAGTTGTTTTTCCTCCTGAAGCCAGTTTTTCAGGTTTTCAGCGTAATTTACTATTTCATCTTCGCTTTTTTTTTCAAGCGAAGGGCAGGCATCCCTGAAAGCAGTCAGGTAAATTTTTCCGTTCTTCTTTGCAACAAGAAAAGGATAAATCCTGCAGTCAAAAGGCCTCTTTTGGTAAATCGAGCATAATTCTTTTTCGCTGTTGTAAAAAGGGCAGACATAAAATTCATCATTCAACTTCGCCAGCCTGACTTGCTTTGCTGTTCCGCGCTGTTCAAAAAATACTTTTTCAGAATCCGAACCAAGTTTATCAAATTCTTCATTGGCAAAAACAGGCGCAAAGTAAATCTCATCTTTCCGGAATTTGCAACATTCGCTGCACTTCCGGCAGTCGCTGTATTCAGTGATGTTTTTCATCCAGAAGGCGAATAAGGAGTGCTATAAAAAGGTTTGCGAATTCGGTTGGAGCTGTCAGCTTATTGCTTTTTTTTCTGAAATGTCAGAAATTGCTCTTGACGCAATCTGCGATGCTTCAGCACGCAGTAAGTACGAGCAATTTCTGAGCATGCTCAAAAACTCCGTCACATGCTCCGCACTTCAGTGCGGAGTTTTTGACAAAAGCATTCTTTACATTCCATGTTCTTTGAAAGCATTGCTGTTGAAAATCCAAGTACAACTATACCGAGTACTTTAAACTCAAGCCCCTTGAAAGGCAGTGTAAGAATAAATCCTGTTAACCCAAGCAGTGAAGCAAGAGTAACACTGCAGGCAGGGCATCCTGATGCAATTGAACCTAAAAATGCTCCGCTGAAAACTGTGCCACCTTCTTTTAAACCAGTTTTTTTTGCAGAGTCAAATTTGTAAACCATTAACGCAACGTTTAGTCCAAATAGCAGGGATAGTAAAACATCGAGAATTATTGAAGCGACTGTGTGGGCTGTTCCCAAGCCGACAATCAGGATGGCAATCTTCGTTAAGTATAAGGATATCATCAGAAGGATTATTGATGATGAAAAACACAGCAGCAAATATTTTTGGTGTTTCAGCACTTCTTTTATATTTCGAATTCTCGTTCTAATTGTTCCCATTATTCTCATTTTCGTTAAGCTGATTTAAAAGATTTGTGAATTTAATTTTCAGTTCGCCCGGTAGTTGTTGAGAAGCTATGGAGTTCAAGGAGTCTAAATAGTAAAATTTCTGGTCTGTTGGCAGAACAAGAGAATATATCCATCAAATTATCCATCAAATTCGGTTGTACCCAATTTTGGGACAACTCAATGGCTTTGAATTCCCCGTCTTTTATCAAGTACCCATCTCAATAGCCATTTCCACAAAGGAATGAAATAAATTCCTTTTTCTCTCACCAGGGATTCCATTCGTTTAATTTTGATATGTCCATACGTTACATTATACTGTAACAAATCATATCTAAATGTTACGTTTAAGTGTAACATATTTTACTAAAATGTTACATTGTAGTGTAACGATTATTATATTAACGTTCACAATCCGTTGACTTTTCGTTCACATTCTGTAAACTTTTTTAAAAAGTCCTGTCTTTCCCAATCTTAGCAAGCACAAGCTGATGCATTCTTTTAAGGAATTCAATTTTGTCCTCTATTTTTAACGTATCAGCGTATCCCTGGGAAACAAGATTGAATGAGAACGGGCCGGGCATTTTTGTGCGGATTTCCTTGACTTTTATTTTGCCTTCCTCAATCGCTTTCAAAACCAGAATTGCGTTGTCAACATCCATTAGATCTTCCAGGACCTCTCTTCTTGCTTCTTTCAATATGCAGAACTCATTGGATATTCTTTTGACAGCGTTCATCAATATCATTGACGAAACCTGCTGTCTGCCAACTCTTTTTTCGCGCCCCTTGTACCGCCTTAAAATCATAAGTGCTCTTGCTGCGCAGTGCCTGAATCTGCGGGCAAGAATTTCAGTTTTGTCAACTGCGGTTTCAGTTATTTTTCTGAATTGCTCGGATTTCAAAACAGCAAATGCATTTTTTGCCTGAATTTTTTTTGCTGAGTAAATGAAAAAGCCGTTGTCGTTTATTCCAATATTAACATCTCGGTGCTGCATTCTTGAAATTGCCAGTGCAACTCCCCTTGAGAGCGCATCATTGACTCTTCTGCCAAAAAGTGTGTGGAAAACATAATAATATCCATTGTTCTCTTCGTATGTTTCAATTATTATTTTTTTGTCGTGGGGAATTTCTGAAAACAAGAACTGCTCATAAAAAAATTCATATATTGAGTTTGCAGCATTCTCATCAACGTATAAATATTCGTTGGCGAAATCAATGATTTCCTTCCTGCTTTTTTTCGCCTTGAATTTTTCTTCAAGAAGCCGTCTCAATTTTCCAATTTCAAGCGACAAATCAAAGCTCAGGGGAAGCATTTCAGAGAACCAGCTTGGAACAGT
>DATDSP010000004.1:0-5589 GCA_035291205.1 Candidatus Nanoarchaeia archaeon
TATGACTTTTGGATGAAAAAAAACAGCAGCTACATTGGTTCCAAAATCAGATGTTGCTGTTGAAGGCGCTACTTCTCCAGTTTCAGTTACTGCTGTTTCAGCTGATGGCTGTGGTACTGTTGTAGGCAAGAGTCCAGGACCGTAAGCATTGCTCAAGGATGCAATAAAAATTATCAGGCCAACAATGAAAACAGTCCATTTTATTGCACCTGTTTTTTTTACAGTGTCAGTTATGTCTGTGTCAGTGATTCCAAACATCTTATAGCCCAAAAGCAGGAAAAGGATGAATAGGAAAATAACAACAAACCAGGGAGCCATATTGCCGACAAGTTTTATCACAGTAGGAGAAAACATTGTCAGGCTTGCTATTGAGAAAGCAATTATTGCGTGCAAACCTGCGCCTTCTCCAAAAAGCTTTGTAAAGCTCAGTATGCCGAAAATGAGAACAAAAACAAGAAGCCATGTAAATACTGCTGAAAAACTCTGCAATAATCCGAGGTCGAGGAATGTTGCCATTTTTGATTTTTAATTATTCTTAATTATTTTTTAAATTACTCTTTTAAATGCACTTGGATTGCATTTTATTTTTTGCCGGGAAACATACCACTCAGCCCCTCTCCAAATTTTTGAAACCAACCCATTTTTGTTTGTTTTTCGGGCTCAGATGTAACCCACCACACTATTATTCCGAATACAAGTATGATCACTATCAATGCTTGAGTGTCCGGATTATTAAGGAAACTGAGTGTTGTTGGAGTTTGCCACCAGCCAGCTGCGTTTCCAAAAATGAAAAAAACAGCAGCAATCGCAATAAGTACCATCCAACCCTGGATTGATGATCCAAACCAGGAAACGTCTGGAGCGAATATGCCTATCATCAGCAGCACCATTATTACGGCAATTATCACAATAGAAACATTTGGAAGAGCAGAATTCATTATGTTGACGACATCCGCATTAGGAGGATAAGTTCCTGTAACATGGGGAATTACAACAGCAAGCCCCATTATCAGTGCTATTACCACGTTTATGTTTTTTTTCTCTGTACCAAAAATATTTCCTTTTTGAAGAATTGCAAACACTATTGTAAACACAAGAAGAAACGGAAGAAGTGAATCCAGAACACCTATATCCGCCAGATAAGTAAAAACGTCAGTGAAGCTTGTCATTTTTGACCTCCATTGTTTTAATTTTTGCTTTAGTTTCGATTTATTTTTTTAACTTTTTATTTTTATCTTTTTATTATTTTATTATTCATATTATTATCATTCTATCATTCATATTATTATCATTCTATCATTCTATTTTAATCTATTCTTAGTTGCTTTTCGATTTCAAACTTTCAGCTTTCTTTTTTCTCTGTTCTTTTCTGCGGTTCTTTTGTCACGATCCACATGAAAAAGATTACAATAAGCACAAGGATTATTGAGCCAACTGCCCTTGAATTCCAGTTTTGGGCAACATAGTTCCAGACAACTGAAAGGAAACTGCATTCGCCCTGAGCAGCGCTTCCGCAGTATTGATTTGATGAATCAAGCTTTATTGCGTTCAGGAAAATAAGGAGTATGCCCACGAACATCAACACCATGAATAATTTTTCCCAGCTTCCCTCAAGAGCAACTTCCCCTTCCTTTCTGAATGAGCCGACAAGAAGCAGGAAAAAAACGCTGAGCATAAGCAAAAGAACCGTGTTGGCAATTGCTTCATTGATTATCGCGACAAGCTTTGTTGATGCTATGACAAGAAACGAAACAACGAATGCTGTCATCGCATTAAGATTTTTTTTTGTGTAAACTTCTGCTCCTACTTTTTCTGTTCCAAAGACTTTTGTTTTTTCCAGAATGGCAAAGATTATTGTGAAAACGAGAAGGAACGGAAGGACAACATCGTATATCCCTATTTCCTTGAAAAACACAAGAATATTTCCAAAAGTAGATTGCTCTGCCATAAACTTCCTCTTTTTGATTACCGTCCGATTTTGATTACCGTCTGAACAAGCATTGTTTTATAGAGAATATTTTTGGAATAAGAATATATAAATCTTTCGTTCGGCTGTGTTTACCTGTATTTATTGACGATATTCACGATTCTTTCACAATTTCACGGGACGCCTTCACAAGTTTTATAAATATCCCTATTTTCTGGAAAGCTGTGATCGCATGACTGACAAAATTGTTGACAAGAATAATTTGATGGACAAAAATGATTTTGAGAAGATAAGGCATACGCTTGAAACAATGGAAGCAAGCAGGGAAGAGGTAATTAAGGAATCCCGTGATGTCATAAGGCTTTCAAAGCAGCTGATTTATGCGCTTCACAGAGATGACTTGAAAAAAGCTGGTGAGCTTGCGGGTAATATCAAAAAGAAATTTGACGAAGTGAAGGAAAAAGCCCTGAAAAGCCATGAACTGCTGTACTCTGGATCTTTAAAGGCAGCTGCGCAGGAATATGTTGAAGCTGTTGCTTACTATATTTACATAACTCAAGGCAGGCTTGCAACACACAAAGAACTGGATGTTGATGCAACGCATTACCTTCTCGGACTTGCTGATTTGACAGGTGAGCTTTCAAGAAAGGCAGTTAATGATTCCATAAAGGAAAAATTTGAAAATGTCAGCAGGATTAAGGAGCTTGTTTCAGGAATTTACGCTGAATTTTTAAAAATTGACATTCGTGAAAGCGAATTAAGAAGGAAGTACGATAGCATTAAGTACAACTTAAAGGCAATCGAAGATCTTGTTTTGGAGCTAAAATTAAAGAACAAGCTGTAAAACAGAACATGGCAAACACACAGGGATTACATAAGCAACTGTGTTGGGCTTAGTAGAAAAAGTAGGTTGCCATCAATATTGCGAGCATAATCAGGGAATGTTGTTGAGCAAAAAGGAAATTGCAATGGGAATTTTTGCCTTCGTCCACAAATTCGGATGCGAGCAGATGGCAACCGAGCCGAAGGCGAGATTTTCTACTAAGCAACTGTGTTGCAAAGAAGGATAAAGAGGAATATTATGAAGAAGGTGAAAACAGAGGAAGTGTACGATAAAGTAATAGGTCTTGCAAAAAACATTTCGAAGAGAAAAGAGGGAGCGATTTTTGTAATAGCTCCTGAAGAAAAATTCAAGGGAACTTACGACTTTCTGTATGCACAGATTCTTGAAGATCACTATCTCAATGAGAAAGGAATTGACGCTGTAATTGAGAAACTTGCAACTCTTGATGGAGCAGTTCTTGTCTCTGAAAAGGGGAAGATTGTGGCTTACGGCGCAAGAATAAAAAAGTCAAAGCCATTGCCGGGGTTCGGCACTAAGCATGCGGCAGCAGCAGGAATCACAGAATACATCAAGGAAGCGACAGCTATTTTAGTGAATGAAAAAATAGACTGGATTAAGGTCTTCCAAAAAGGAAAGATTATCATGGAAATGGATTCTTCAAAGAATCCGACTAACATAAAAAACAAGATGATAGCCTTCCTGACTGATCATGACACAGCTCTTGTTACAGCAGCGGGCGCTTCAGCTGCAATCGTCGGCTTCGCACCTGTGCTTATTATCACTGGAACTTATTTGGCTGCAAAAACAGCTTCAGGCCTGATAAGAAAAAATCTTAAGACTGAAGAAAAATAGAAAAAAGAAAAAAATGGAGGGATAAAATGCTGCATAAAATGGCAAACAACCCCAGAAAGACATTCTGGGCTGGAATAATAATGGGGGCAGTAAGCTTCATGCTTGTGCTGATAATGGGATTCATATACAAAGAAGGAACACTTCCTGCTTGGCTTGCATTCTTCATCAACATTCTGCTTGTTGCAGGTGTTTTCTTGATAATGTACGCCCAGATTTTCATGTACGAAAGGTACAAAAACCTGAAGCTTAGCCCGCTTCTTGCGTTCATTGCATTGATTGTTGCGCTACTGTCATTCTTCGTTGTTGTTTACCTGATATATAATTCAGTTCCAAGAACCATTCTGTGGCAGATAGTCGCGATTCTGATTGCATTCATCGTTATGTCTGTTGTTATGTTTTTGTTCGACAGAATCTCTATGAGCGGTGCAAAAGAAAAAACTGAAAAAGAATCTGGAAAGGAAATAAAAGAAGAAGCAAGGGCAGTTAAGAAAAAAAGAAAGAAATAGCTTCCAAAATAGCTTCCAGCCAAAGAACAATCAACTAATCATCCAATCATTTAATCAATCGTTCAATCAATTAATCAATCCAATCAATCGTTCAATCAACCATTTAATCAATCGTTCATTCCAAAATTGCCACTTCAACCTTTGCAAGCTTTTTGAACCTTTCTGCATCACTGATATTTCCTACAATTTTTCCAAAATGCATGGGCACTGCAATCTTCGGCTTGAATGAGTTGACTGCTTCTGATGCTTCCTCAGCAGTCATTGTGTAAGTGCCTCCGACTGGAACAAGGGCAACATCGATTTTCATTTCTCTCAGGTTTTTAATTTCGGGAATTGCATCAGTGTCACCGGCGTGGTAAATTTTGACTCCGTCAACATCAACAACAAAGCCAACCCAGCTGCTGCTTTTTGGGTGGAACTTCTTGCCAGGATTATAAGCAGGAACAGCTTCTATCTTAATGCTGTTCACTTCTATTTTTTTTCCAGGCGAGACTTGGATGAAATTGCAGTCAAATTCTTCAGACAGTTTTTTTATGCATTCTTCAACTGTAACTATTGCTGTTTCCTTCGCCTCTTTCTTCACAATCTTCTTGAGGTCATCCGGACTGCAGTGGTCGTAATGCGGATGGCTTATTAGAATGATATCTGCTTTTTCCGCTTCGCTGGGTGTGCTTATTTGAAATGGGTCAAAGTAAATCACTTTTCCTGATTTTTCAGCCTTGACTTTGAAGCTCGCGTGGCCCAGCCACTCAATTACTGTATTTTTTATTTTTAATTGATTGGATTTCATTTTTTACCACCCACCAAATTCAAGGATATGCCCTGTTTATTGTCCTTGGAAAAGGAATCGTGTCCCTTACATGCTCGAGCTTGCAAAACCACCTGACAATTCTTTCTATGCCAAGCCCAAAACCAGAATGCTGCACTCCACCGTATTTTCTCAGGTCAAGATACCATGTGTAGTTCTTTATGTCTTCTCCTGATTCATTCAGCCTCTGCACAATTTTCGCATAATCAGTTTCTCTCTCGCTGCTTCCGATGATTTCGCCGTATTTCTCAGGAGCAAGGATGTCACAACAGAGCACAACATCAGGATTTTCAGCATCCTCTTTCATGTAGAATGCCTTTATTTTCTTCGGATATTTCATGACTATCAATGGCTTGTCAAAATGCGTCATCAGCTGTTCTTCTTCAAGTGTCCTTATGTCCTCTCCCCAAGGCAGATTAACACCGTCTTTTTTCAGCAGTTCAAGCGCTTCACCGTATGTTATCCTGGGAAAAGGAGGAATTATTTTCTTTAATTCTTCTGGATCCCTGCCGAGCTGCTTGAGTTCATCCGGCACGAGTTCTGCTGTTCTATGGCAAATGTGTGATATCATCTCTTCCTCAAATTTCAACAAGCCTTCAAAATCAAGCCATGCTGCTTCTGCTTCGAGATGCCAGTATTCTGCAAGATGCCT
>DATDSP010000005.1:0-5945 GCA_035291205.1 Candidatus Nanoarchaeia archaeon
CGAACATAAGCTGGATTTCACTGCGTTCAATCCAGCGATGAGGTTTTGATTTTTCCAAAACGAAGTGAAGGAAAAATCCTTTATTTTTTCCCAGGTTTTTTGTGCCGCAGCCCTTTCGTGAGTTGGCGCCGATGTGCAAGATAAACTTGCACGCGCTCACCTGCCCAAAAAATTCATTGGTGAGCGGAACCGACATTCAAAATATTCTTCTTCGCAGAGGAGGTCACCAAAAAAGCTGATGCTCGCAATATTGATGGCAACCTACTTTTTCTACTAAGCCTTTGTTTTATATAAATATTTATATCAGGAATCACACCTGGAGAAATACTTGTGCTGAAAATATGTCATTACTTTAAAAAAGCTGGAAAAAAACATGAAAAGTAAAAACATCAAGAAAAACAGGAAACTTGAAGAGATAAAAATTGCTTTTGAGAGAATTAATATTTTATTTGAAGAAGCAAAAAAAGCTTTCAAGGAAGATCCAAAGCTGTCGAACAGGTATGTTGAGCTTGCAAGAAAGATCGCAATGAAACTCCGCCTGAGAATTCCTCCTGAGTTCAGGAAAAAATTCTGCAGTCACTGCCATTATTATCTTGTTCCAGGAGTCAACTGCAGGGTTCGGCTTCAGAAGCACAAAGTTGTTTACTACTGCTTTCACTGCAGGCATTATATGAGATTTCCATACATAAGGGAGATAAAGGAGAAAAGAAGAATTGTGTGGAAGCAGAGAATCAGAAGAACATCTCACTGAAAGATATGGAATGATGCGATAAAACAATCATAAAAATCCGCTGTGCATAAATCAGAACAAATTCGGCTTGGGCTTTTTTTCTCCAGTCTCGTCTTCGACTATTGTCCTGATGAGCTCTCCTGCTGATTTTTTTCCAAAGTTCTCGTTCGAAAAGCTGTAAATTTTGATTATCTTGATGTACTTGCTCTGTTTTTCCTGCATTATCTGGAAGAAATTATCCAGTTCATTCATGTTTCTGAAGCCATAGACAATTATGTGGGAAATATTTCCCCGGGGGATTCTGTAAAATTTTATCACATTTGGATGGAAGAGCTTGTCCTGAATTGTCCTTCCTGAGAATTTCTCCCATGCTTCTGGAGTCACGTTTAGGAGGGCGACGGCAAAGGCAGTTATTCCTATTTTTTCGTAGTTTATTCCTGCAGAATACCCTTGAATTACTCCTTGCTTTTCAAGCTTCTGCCTTATTTTTCTCACTGCCTGCAGAGTTATTTTAAGCTTCCTTGCAATCTCAGCATCAGACATTCTGCCGTTGTCGAGCAGGGATTTGATTACAAATTTCTCATTTTTCGTGAATGCCATTTTTCCGCAGGTTTATTTTGCCAGCCAATTTGATTTAACAAATCTGTAAACAAATCCGTATATAAATATTGCTCAATGCTGACTGGGTTGGTAAACAAATTTTTAGTAAAGTTTATATATCTTTTACTTTTACTCAGTTGAACTTTTTCTCAAAAAGAGCTGAATGTGGTGATGTATCTGATAGTGAGAGTTCAGCAAAAAAGAGTTGCACGTGATAGCTGCAGGACAGCTATAAGGCCTATAAGGACAGCTATAAGGCCTATAGGAACATTGAGACTTTGGGGGAGTGACTGCGATGGACAACGAAGATTACTTGCTTGATGAGATTAGTGGAAGAAAAAGGAAGCCGGTAATGGCTGCATTGAATAAAAAGAAAATAACAAGATTCGAGATGGATGAATTGTTTTTAGAGGAGTGATTGCTAAAATGAGTATCTTGTTATGTGGATTAAACCCTGCTTATGCCAGGATTCTAGAAGAAGAATTAAGCATATTTGCCAAAGAGAAAGGTATTGAATTGACTAAATTTACATAGGAAAAAAGTGAGCTTGATTTCCTGGTGAATGCTTATTTGAAAATGAAATGCGGAATTAATCAAAATGAACTTAAAAAATCTGCAGAGGATTCTTTTGGGACAGCTAGAAGGTTAAGAGATTATGCAGGGCATATAAAAGAAAAAAAAAGTAAAGGAAGTGTCAAAGAGGAAAAGATGGCTTCTCGAGAAATTTTTAAGTCAATAGTTAATCAGTACATTGATTCTGCTGAGTATTGCTTTGCACTTGAAATCCTGAATTCAAGCAATGAAGCCGGTAAAAAAAAGTATCTTGATTTTATGGATAAGTGTTTATCACGTGCGCTCAGCTCTGCGAAAGCTGGAGCTCCGGATTATTTCAGAAAAAAGAATTTCTTAAGAACTAGGGAGCTTTATAATTTGCTTAATGAGTATAGCAGGGTTGAGCCGGAGCGCGCCAATGAAAGGGTTGGTTTGTCCAAAAAAATCTATGGGAATGCTGATTTTAAACTTGATGTCGGAGAACTTATTCTTGATGAATTGATAGTGATGAAGAGAGGTCATAAGGACGTCAAAAGTTGTGAAGAAAAAATACGCAGACTGGCTGGAATGATAGGACATAATCCTGACCGGTTTATCAGAAGCTTTTATCCAAAAAATATTTAAAATTCCCCTTTAGAGTGATTTCTATGCTTGAATATGACCTTGAACTTGAAAGGGCGTCTGCTGAAATCAGGAAGATAAATGCCAAGCTCGTGTGCATTCAGCTTCCTGATGGATTGAAGCCGAAAGCAAAGGAGATAGAGGAATCTCTTGCAGAAAGCACAGGTGCAGAGATTCTGATTTGGGCAGGCTCCTGTTTTGGCGTCTGTGATATTCCTGTTGAACTTGAAAAAATTGGAGTTGACCTGGTAATTCAATGGGGCCACAACGAGCTTGCTCCGGGAAGATAAAAATGAATTCTATAAATTTTTTAAATTATTTCCTCGCTGTTGTTCTTAGTTTTTCAGGGCTTATCCTCGGATATGCTGTTTCACTGGTCGCAAAAGAGGAGTTGAAAGATGGAAAAAAATATTTCTTTCTTCTTCAGAATGTCTTGTTGGCGCTTATTCTTTTCAATGTGATGGGTTTTTTTGGCATTGGAATGATTTCTTCAGTCCTGATTTCGCTTGCTGTTTTTGCTGTTCTTTTTTTCTTCAGGAATTTCTGGAGAAACATCTTGTTTTATGCTATTTTTGGGGTGGTTTTTTTTATTGCCTCAAGAAAATCAGAAAATATTTCTTCTTTTATCGCAGTTTCAGCCCTGATTTTCATCTACGGCTTTCCAACAGCAGCACTGCTTAAGGGCTTTGATGGCAAAATTAAGGGCAAAACTAAAATTTTAATGAATCCTGTTGCAGGGATATTCGCATATTTTATCTGGTTTGTGTTGATAAGCATTGCACTTTATTTTTCAGGATTGTAGTTGCAGAACTGCATCGGCTTAAAATAAGGGCAGGGGTTATCTTGCTGATATCTTAAAATCTTCTGAGAACATCGAGCTAGATGGAAATTGCTTCTGCTCCTGTACGGACAAACAAAATCAGAAAGACAGCCTGACGCGTTGATTTCTTCAAGCACAGATTTTACTGAAGAGTAAGCCATCTGCATTTTGATAATCGCAGCTTCCAAAAACAACTTCCTCACCTTCTTTTCTATGCTTTCTCCTGACATCATTTTTTACAAAAACATCTTTTTTTCAAAAGCAACACACAGCTTTCTTTTAAACTTTCTGTTGAACCTGCGATACTGTCGATGCTAACATTACCATTTCTCTTTTCTTATCTTAAGATAAAATGCAAGATGATTAACTATAATGTGAAGAATCGGACTCACTGCAAGAATCACAACTGCACTCTGCCAGTTTGGAATGTAGGCAAAAGAAAAAAGCAATGCACCTAGGGCAAAATCAAGCTGGTCAAATGGAATGAATGGCTGTCCTTCTTTTATTCTAATTCTTCTTTTAATAAAGCTTTTAATCAGGTCGCCCACAATTGCTCCTGCACTTAGAAGAATACCCAAAATAAGCGGCACTGAAGAATAATCTATAAGGCTTATTGCATTCAACTGTTCTGACAATGATTTCTGCAACAAAAAAACCAAAAAACCCAATAAAATCCCGAAAAACAGCCCCCTGTATGTCTTGTTCTTTCCAAAAATCGGCTTTCCAAGAAATTTTTTATTAACGTCAATAGGAATATCAAGAAACTTTATTTTTCTGAAGAAAACAGGAGCCATGTTTGCAAAATACGCAGGAAGCATGAAGTAAACACATTTCAGCACAAAAATAAAGAATGTCATTTTAGCTTCTCAATTTTGCCTTTATTTCTTCAAGAGTCGGTGGCTGCTCTTTTTCTTTTGCTTCTTCTTTTGCTGTTGTTTTTTCAGTTTTTTCTTCTTTTGAGGCTTCTATTTTTTCTTCTTTTTTTATTTCAGTTTTTACCCCTGTTTTTTTCTTCTCGGCAACTTCAGATACTTCGGGTCTTTCTTCCCCTTTTTTTTTCTTGAATTTTTTTTCGTCGATAAGTCCCATGCCAATTGATGCAAGGCCGACAAAAAGTATGAAAATTATTATTCTCACATCCCCTTCCGGGTCATAAACAAATTTTCCATACAATCCCGTGCCTATGAAAATTGCCCCAAAAACGATTTTCAGCAGTCTAAAAAAAGATATCATTCTCATCACCTATCTTCCTGCGAAATAGGTCAACACACCCATTGCCAATGAAACCACGCCTATAAAAGTTATAAAAATCAGCAAAGGATCTTGTTTCCTCTGAACAATGCCTATTATTATGAACAATATTCCAACAAAAATCCTGATAATTGCCAATATTTTATGTTTTTTGCCTGTTCCTCCTAACTCTCCTGATATCCTTCTGATCAAGTCATCGTACTGTTTTCTGTCTATTTCATGGCTGTTGAACATCATCCTTGCAAATCCAAGAAGGCCTCCTATGACATTTGATGCGTTCTTGTATCCTATTTTTCGGAGGGTGTTCGCGGCATAATTGCTCCTGTTGCCCATAGTGCAGTAAATTATTATCTGCTTAGTCTTGTCTACTTTCAACTCGCTTTCGACTTTCTCAATATCTGTGTAATCAATGTTTATGGCATTTTCCAGATGAAATGCATCGTATTCCTCTTTGCTTCTTGAATCTAATATCAGGATTTCCTTTGCTCTTGTTTTTAATAGTTCAGCAAGCTCGTACGGAGAAACATTCCTTGCTTCTGTTCCTTCCTGCGCATCCTTCTGCTGAGCCTGATTTGTTTCTTCAGTGGTTTTCTTCTCCTGAACAGCATTGCCAGGAACCAAAAAATAGTTCAGTATTTTCCCACCTCTTTTGACTGCTGCTGCCTGTAATGATTTCTTACTTATTTACCATTCGTTACTTATTTACCATTCGTTTATTGAATTATTCTTTATATTATTTATGGCTATCACTGTATTTATGACTATCACCTGCGCAATGCAATTATATCTCTGCGATTATCTTAGGTTGTAACAATGATTCAGACAGCTCCATAATATTATGCTTGTGTGATTTTATTCCTCCCTTAAGACTATAGACATTTTTGTAGCCAAGGTTCATCAGTTTTTGGGCATACACCAAACTCCTGAATCCGTAGTCACAAAGCACGATGATTTCGTCCTCTGGATTTGCATTCAGGCTCTTATGATTAGCTTCAATTTCCTTAAAATTCATCCAGATAGTATTTGGAAAATGCCATTCTTCATACTCTTTCCTGTCTCTCATATCAACCATCTTCAGTTTCCCACCAAGCGCTTTTTCCCTGAATTCCTCAAACGAGAGCTTCTTGTGATGCCTGTACATAAAATGAAGAATCACGCTGGAGATTAGATGAAGCAATACCATGAGATAATGAGATTAAGTTTAGATATAAATATGTTTTGAATGACTGAATGTGCATAGCATCTTCAAAATTCTCGACGTGAATGACAATGGAGCTGCGTTCCCGCAACGTCTTTCGCCCCGTTGACAAGCGATGTGCAGCGTTCACTTCGTTCAGCTGCACGCGCTCGCCCTACGAACATTAATCAAGG
>DATDSP010000006.1:0-15728 GCA_035291205.1 Candidatus Nanoarchaeia archaeon
TGACCAAAAGTTGTGCAGCATTCACGTCGTTCAGCTGCACTGTTCGTGGCTTGCTTGCTATTGGGCGTGCCACGAAGTAAGGCTTTATGCCTTACCTCGCTTGTCAACGGGGCGAAAGAAGTTGGGCGAAAGACGTTGCGGGAACGCAGAGCCTGAGAATAAAACACCAAACAGCGAGGACGATGCTGGCGAGCGAAGCGAGAGGGTTTCATATTAACCACAAAAAGGAATAAAATCAAAAATTATAAAAATAACTTTGCTTTACTGATTTTTTGTATGGCAGTTGTCGAAGAGAAAAAGATGGAAGAAAGATTGTATCATGAAACAGCTGGAAAGAAAATTCAAATAGCTGAAGAAATAAGAGAGTATATAACGCAGGCAATTCAAGACGCCAAAAAATATGATTCCGTGCCAGCAGAGGGGGTTCTTGAAAGGATTGTTGACTACAAGCCGAATGAACAGGATGCACATTACCAAAAGCAGGAACAGCAGTCTGAACATTATCAGGCACGAGAAGAAAAAGAGACAGAAGATGCTAAAGAGAGAGAAAAAGGAAAAGCTCAAAGTTATGAGGAAAGTGTTGACCAGATAATTGATATGGAGCTTAAACAGCAGAAAGGATACTTTGTTGATTTAAGTGATGTGCCAATAGAACATAGAGAACGGTTTAAGATTCAAAAAGAGCATATTCAAATAGGAAAACGACAATTATTGTATGCAATGAAGCAGGGATTGCGCGGATATTGACAGTTCTAGTTTTTGTAAGAAATTATGTATGCCATTGTTGCACCTCTTTTTATTGACGACAAATTTATATTTTATAGACGAGAAAAAGTATTTAAAACTTATGAATTGTGGGACAGCCTGATTTATTAACTCGGATACGACGATAGGAACTGAGAGTGTTTACAAAATGCTTTCCAAGCATGATGAAAAAAATATTATGAATGAAATATTGAACAAACATATAATTTTATATGGTGCAGAATTGTTTTATAGATTGATTGAAAGGGATCGATTATAAAATGTTAGATGAAAAAATAAAAAAGCTTTTACTTATAACTTACCAGCTCCATAACAACTGCTTCTTCACCGCTGTATGAGACCTTTAATGGCAGAGGCACATTATCAGCTGTCCAGAAGTTCATGCCATTGGACTCATATTTCTTTGCGCTGAATGTTCCTGCAGGCACTGTCACAGATTCTTTGCCTTTATAGTTAAGCGCAGGCTCTGCAGTTGCAGAAGCTGAGTTAGGTCCTTCTGTCGGGCACTGGCCTTCTTGCTGGATGGTCTGGCCTGCAACATTCACCACAGCAGATACCTTCAGGCATGCTAATGATTCCTTGTCCAGCCACATCTTTGTTGTTGCTATGCTTCCCTGCACATCAATGTCAGACTGCTGGAGCCATGCTGCTTTTCCATTAGCTGTATCTGAGCTAACCTTATACTTCATGTTAATTGCATTTTGCTGTCCGCCTGAATTTGAGGTTATCTTATACTCAAATTCGCTTATCAGATTATAGTTATAGAGCATGTTCATTGTAAATGCTGATGATTCCTGCTCCGGCTGTGCTACTTCAGGTATTCCCTGCGAAGCCCGTGCTTGTTGCTGCTCCTGCTGTTGATCTGGAGCCTGTTGCACTTGCGACTGCTGTCCGCATCCTGCCAAAAGTATAAACACAACTAATAATGCTGATAAAGAAATAATTTTATTCATATTAACACCTCAATGTTTTAGCCTGGGATGTGCTAAACTGTTAAAATAATTCAACTATTAAAATATATTGCCACATTTTACTGGCAAGGCGCAGTTTTATTGTTCTCTGCTTGAGAATATATTTCATTACCCTTATAGATTTTAACACTGTAAGATCTGTTCTTCCAATAACCCTTCTCAATCGTTTCTTCGCCTCCTGTATCTGCAATCCAAGATGTTATTTCAGGTTGCCCAGCTTTTCGAACACATGTACTGCCTACAGCTATAAGCGCCCCTTTACTAAGCGTCCAATTACCGCAATTAAATTTATCATCACTCCAGATAAGAATAGGCAGTTCGAGTCGCGCCCCAACCTGTCCTTGAGCTGTTCCTTTTGCAATAACTCGAAAGAAATCTCGCACAGATCCATATTGGTCTTTTTCTGAAGTCCAACCGCAGGTGAAATCGCTGATTTTTACATCTGCTGTCACGTTTGCTGTTGTATTTGCTGTGACATTCACCGTTGTGTTCATGGTTGTATTTACTATCACATTTGTCGTTATGTTCTCTGTTACATTGGTTGTTATGTTTGCCGTCACATTTGCTGTTATGCTCTCAGTAATGTTTATTGGAAGAATTATTGCAGGAGGTTCATCAACGTTTGATATATGCAAATCATCAACCAGCCCAAGGTCATTTGCGCCCCAGTAGTTCAAATATACAAATACAGGGCCTGAAAAGGCAGGCCACATGTTTCCAGTTGTAGATGCATCCACTTTTCCATCAACATACAAATTAGTTCCTTTAGTGCCCCAGCTTACTGCCACATGAGTCCATGTGTTTAATGGAATTGTTGTTTTTCCAACAAGAGGATAATCTAAGTTTCCTCCCCAATTACTATAAGTCAATTTACCGTCAGCAGTAAATCCTAAATGCATTATATAACCTTCCTGTGGAGCTGATTCCACATCAGCCCAATTGAAGGTTAATATTCCTGAAGGTTTGCCTCTCTCACCTATTGATATTCCAGTATACTGCCTGGGTTTTATCCACATTTCTACTTTCCCTTCTGTAAGCACTCCAGGAGCTGCTTCATTCCTATTCCAGCTACGAGCTCCATCCCATTTATACCATGGAGAGAAGGAATACTTAATGTAATTGCCTTTAGCAAGATTTATTGCCTTATCCATATTGGGAAGGCTGTCTTCGTAAGTTAAAGCTCCAAAGCCTTTCCCTTTTGTGACATCATTAAAATCGTCAAGCAAAACTGTGGTAGTAGTATTTTCCACAGGATTCACAATTATAGATGCGTTTGTCATGGAAACATCTACTGATATTTGGTCACGCTTCTGCAGCAGTTGGTGCAGTGAGAAATCGTATATGAGTTTCCCTCCGCTTCCACTGTAGACAAAATTATTCTCCATTATTGGAACAATATAATCATTCAAAGTCACGGTATGTACCTCATCAATAAATTCCGGCATGTAGACAAGCCCATCCACTATTGTGTAAGGTGGTGATGGCTTCTGTCCGCCTCCTGATGCACTTGGTGCCGACGGCTGTGATGGCTCTGGCGGCTGTGGTGGTGGTGATGGCTTCGCTGGCTTTTGAGGTTTATCTGTTGTCGCAGCTTCTAATTTTATTTCAGGTGCCTGTGACTTCTGCGGAGCTGATGGTGCTGGCGGCGGTGATGGCGGTGATGGCTGCTCTGGCTTTGTTGGTGGACTCCCCCCTCCACTTGGTGCCGACGGCTTTTCTTTCGGTGGCAGGCTTTCAAATTCTTCCAGTGTCAAGACTATCTGCACGTTTTTATCCAAAGTATCCCCATCCTTATTTACATCAACCTCAACATCTACCGTGCTAACCATCAATTTTGTCCCGATATAAATTCCAGCTGGTACGCTCACTGTGTCTAATAAAACTTCAGCTCCGTCAGGAGTCAGTTTCATTGTTTTTCCTTCTGGACTACTCCAGATTACTGTCCACTTTCCACTTTCGTCCTGCAGTTGAACTTCTTTGATGGTCGGTTGAAGATACTTGACTTCAGGAAAACCCACATCCTTGATTACTATTTGCAATCCTTGTGTAACGTTCTTACCTGCATTTTGCAGTGCGCAGCCACTGACAATAAGAACACTAACCAACAGAATCAGAAATAAAAGATAGTTCACCTTCTTTTGTATGAATTTCAGGTTCATATTATCACAATGTATCAATTCATGAAAGTATATAAATGTTTTTAAATGTGTGCTGTGTTGCACAATTCATCAATACATTTGGCTTTAGCCGAAGTTTAGGCTTCTATATATGCCTTCATTCGTTCGTACAGTACAAATTTTCTTCTTGCTTCTTTAATCATGTTGTTTTTTTCAGTTGATCGGACATATTCACCAAATTTTCTCTTTACAGAAGAGAATTTCCCTTCAGTAGCCCATCTCATCCCATATTCTTTTTCCTTAGCCCATTCTTCATAACCAATTTCCTTAAACTTTTTTACTTCTCTCGCCCTGCTAATTGAGCCTCTTGCTTTTGTAGAAGCATTACTTCTTATTTTAATTGCTTGTTCAATGCCTTGTTTTTCAAGAGCATTGAAAAGTTTTCTTTTATCATGCGCGCCATCTGCACATGCTTTTCTTATACTAACTCTTTTTTTAATAAGCTGCTTAATATGCCTTTCAAAGATGTCCGGCTCGCTGTCTCCTTTCTCAAAGACTTCTATATCAAGGAGTTTTTTATTTTCTACATCCATAGTTATTACCGCTTTTATCCACCCTCTTCTTACCTTCCATTTCTGTCGCATCCATTCTCCACGATTGCTTACTTTTATCCCAGATCCATCGTTACCGATATAGATTGGCTTGTCAAAATCAACATCAGGCAGATTAAGTTCCAAAGCGTTTATTCTTCGACAGGCATTTGAATAATTGTTAACAGGAAACCCAGAAACCTTTTCAGAAAGCACCTTGCAAATTCCTTGTATCGAACGATAATCAAAATAAGGCTGAAGCTTTGATTCAAACTCAATAAAAGAGTTTGAATAAAAGTAAGGTCTACCGACCTTATTTTTGTTCATTTCCTTTAACTCTTTACCAACATCATTAAGAAAAGAGAAGTCAAAAAACCATTCTCCACGTTTAACCAATCTCGCAGTATATTCTGACCAATCTCGTTTGTCCTTAAATTTTTTACCCCATCTTTCAAGTTTAACCATAAAAATCACCTCAAGTATATTCTACAGCATAGAAATGTTTAAATATGTTTAAACATATAAAGCTTTCTATGAGAAAAATAAAACTCACAAATGAAAAAATCCTACAAGAAGACGACATCATAGAAATCTACGAAGAAAAAGTAAAACCAATAGGAAACGGCGCAATGATCATGTCAGCCAAAAAATACATCGGAAAAAAAGTCTACATAATTATCAGAAAGTAGGACTAATTACGCAACACAGCAAAAAAATAGCAACGTTTTTAACTGAGCAGGTATTCTATCGTCAGATATGCCTAAGAAATGCATTGTTTGCGGGGAGAGCGCGAGTTTTGGAATAAAGGATTCTTCTGATTATTACTGTGAAGAGTGCGCTCATGAGAATTTTGCTGATGTGGAACTTCTTGAGAAAGTTGAACAGCAGGCTCAGAAATTGAAAGAGATAATAAAAGAAAAAATTAATGACCGGGAAAATTTCCAGGGCTAAGAATTTATTATAAGCAAAAATAAACAAAAAATCAAAAATTAATCGTAGCATGATAGATAGCCCAGCATAAACCCTTCCTCCTCGCTTGAAATTTGGTCGTTCTCTGCGCAGTCAATAACCCCCCTTTTTGTGTACAGGTCATATTCCTGTTCTGCAAACCCTGTTTTTTCAGCTCCTATTTTCATATTCTCACCTTTTTGTTTTTTTTGTTCTTTTTGTTTTCAAAAAATTTAATCAGAATTATTTGAAGGCACTGTTTTATATCCCACGTTAAAATGTCCAGTGTCCATTGTGGATTATATATCGCGGATTATAATATGTTAAGAAAATGATGAATCATATTCGCATCAGTATATTTACATTGCTGAGCTCGTCAGAATTATCTGCTTTGAGAGTGCAGTGTTTTTTGCCTTTCCAGTAAACCCAGCAATTCTCGCCAAAAGCTTCCCATTTAAGACAATCTTCACAGCACTTTGCTTCAGGCTGTTTTTTTTCCTGAGTTTTTGTTTTTGCATTCAGTTCTTCATCGACAATTTTGACAATTTTGTTATCAGCCATTTGTTGTTCTTTACCACATCAATTTTTAAAATCATTTTTGGAATGGTGCTGTCAAGTTAAGTGGGAAATCTGCATTGGCAGGTCTGTAGTTGCCATCAATATTGAGAGCATAATCAAAATATCCGGTGTGAAAAAAGGAAATTGCAATGGGAATTTTTTCCATCGGTGACACTTAGAAATGCGAGCCGATGGCAACCGAGCAAAGTGCAACTTTGCGAGAGACTTGCCAATGTGAAGCAACACACTTAACTTGACTTTGCCTTTTGGAATATAACTTTGTTTTTTAATGTTTCTTAATTTTTTCAAAAATTAATTTCCAAAACAGCATTTTGTTACTACTATACAGTTTTTTAAAATCTATTTGAACTTTTTTTATTTGAACATATTTCAAAAAATCCAAGTTTTTTATAAAATGTTGATAAATATAATAAAGATATATCAGTATACTAAATAGTAACATTTATATATTAGATTGGTTTATGATATGTAATGGTTATTTTGATAAATTCCCTCGATAAAACAGAAAATATTGAGGAAATCATTTTTGCAACAAAGCAGCAGGCGATTGTTGCAAGGATCCTGATACAAAAGATGAAGGACAGCAACGGAAGCTTTGACAAAACTGAGATGGCGTTGTTCGCAAACAGGCTTCATACTGGAGAAATGGTTATGGAGCATAAATGCCGCGGCTTTGTCGTCAATAAGGTAAATGTCTCATACAACAAAAGGCAGTTTTACGAGAGAATATTGAGCCCGATGAAGATTATGGGTTTGATAGAATATGATGACAACAGGAAAATCTACATTTTGTCAGACCAGTTCAGCAGGCTCCTGAGCATCATTGGAACGAAATGGCATGATGAAATCAAGGAAGCTCTTGTTGAAACAAGAACACGCGTTGCAATGCCCAACTCAATTGCTTCAGTTCATAGTAATCGGTTCCCGCAGCCAATTTTTTCTAATTGAACACCCCACAAACCCCATAATAATTGGCAGGGAACCAATTCATAATCATCAATAATTCAGCCCACCATCAAGATCAAGAAAAAAACAAAATCCAGCGAATTTGGGATTTTGTAAGCGATTTGAAAAACATTAAAGACACTGAACTTCAAAAACAAAAAATTTGGATAATACAGGGATCTAGCGAATTTGGGGTCCCTGTCATCCAAAATTCACATTCAATAGAATTTACACTGGGTTGAGCGAATTTGCAACTTAGTGAAGCTTGTCGAGAGGAAAAGGAGGTGATTTGGGAAAGCAGGGCAGCAAAGTTTTTTGAATACATGAATGCAATTTTAACAGAAGAGATGTCTTACTTTGCTGCTTATGCAGATTCCCTGCTTGGATGTAAATTCTAAACTAATTAAACGCAGAAATTTGGAAGAGGAAATTATGGACAGGAAAAAATCAAGAGCCCATGATATCAAGAATCACCTGATAACAAGGTGGACGAATGACTGGGCCAGGAAAGAAAAAGATAAAGAGATGAAGGTCCATATAGATAAACTTATAGAAAACGCCCGTGTTGCACTCGAGCAGAATGAGAATTACAAGCAGGATTATTCACCGCAGGAATTTTTTACAGAGCGGATAGATAATTCTACATACGGAATCCCGCAAGAAAATGGACATTTACTCCTTCAGCATCCAGCACAAACAAAATCTCTGTCAGGTATCCCTTCAAACATTTCAGATAATTCTTCAATCAGCATAGAAATAGACGCTAATGTTTTGGGCGATACACAACAGAAAATGGAAAAACCAAAGCAGATTGAAGAAGTGATTGGTCAGGCAGCCGCAAGAATAGCCCAAGATATCGGAGCAAACTGTGTAACATCCATAGAGCGGAAGGGGCTTGATTTGGATGACAGGGATCACATTAATGTGCAGGTCAGCATATTCAGAAGACTTCAGAATGGAGGGATCAATAAAGTTGAATATCAGACAAAGATGAGAAAGGTCATGTCCGGTTCAGTTGTTCCAATCAAGGAATTGCTGATGGAAGCAATAAACAAGAAATACATCAACAAAGGAGACAGGGTTGTGTGTGTTGAAGACGAAAGCCTGGGAATGGGATATAAAGGTCTAATGTTCATATTTGATGTTGACAAAATATTTTTTAACATAAGCAACCTGAACCTGGCAAGCAACATAAGTGCAGAGGTGCTTGAGGCAACAATAAATGTGGCTCTTGAAATAAGCAAGGAGGGCAGGGAAGGCAAAAAAATAGGAACAGCTTTCATAATAGGAGCAAAAGAGGAGCTTGCAAAATACACAAAGCAGATGATACTCAATCCGTTTTCAGGATATCCTGAGGAATTGAGGAAAATAACTGAATTGAATATGAATGAGACTGTCAAGGAGTTTGCGCAACTAGACGGCGTTTTCATAATAGATGAAAGTGGACTAATATTAAGTGCGGGCACGCATATTAATGTCGATGCTTCAACAATAGAGCTTCCAGGTTATGGAACAAGGCACAGATGCTCTGCTGCAATCACAAAAGCCTGCAACTCAATAGCTGTTGTTGTTTCAGAAAGCGGAGGAATCATTTCAATATTCAAAAATGGCAAGTTCGTTATGAAACTGCCTTAGATTTTCTTTCTTTTTTTTGTAATATTATTTTTTTGTAATCTTGTCAAACACTTTTTGCATAAGAATAATAAACGACTGTAAAGTAGTATAAACGACTGTAAAGTGGTAAAAAACAAAACATTTATATATTTGTTAATATATTATTTGGCACATCCAATAAAAAAGACAGTTCAGTTAAGTTCAGTTATGTAGAAAAAGCAAAGAGGGACAACATGGACTACAAGCCAAGATTCAACACAAAAAAGCTAGAAGAAGAACAGGCACGACTTTCAAGAAAGATAATTGCAAAGGATGATATTGATTTTTCTCAGATAAACACTATCGCAGGATTCAGTCAGGCATTCTTTGGAAGAAAAATAATTTCTGCTGTTGTTATATGCGACGCAAAGACGATGGATATTGTCGAAAAAAAATATGCGATTATTGAGTCAAAAATTCCTTATATTCCCGGATTTCTTGGGTTCAGGGAATCTCCTGCAATAATCGAAGCCTACTCAAAGCTTTCTGCTGAACCGGATGTTATTATGATTGAGGGCCACGGAGTCTTGCATCCAAGAAAATTTGGTTTTGCGTCTCAGGCCGGGCTTTCATTGGACAAGCCATCAATAGGAATAGCAAAGTCCCTGCTCACAGGCGAAGTTAGTGAAGGAGATATTTTTGTTGATGGAGAATTGAGGGGAAAAGAACTCAGGACAAAAGAACACGCAAATCCCTTGTACATTTCAGCAGGCCATTTGATTTCTTTGAAAACAGCAGTTGAAATTGTGAAGAACTGCATAAATCCCCCGCACAAGCTTCCTGAGCCATTGCACATTGCAGGAAGGTACGCTGACAAGATTCGGGAGAGAGAAGTGAAGAATGATTCTGAAAATAGCAAGTTTATTGCAGAATCTCCTCAAAAAGAATCCCCTCAAAAGAAAGCTGCGGGAATGCTCTTTAATTTTTGAGGTGAGCGATTATGCTCAACAAAGGCGATTTTTTAGAAAAAAGGTATCATATTCTGTGATGATGTTCTTTCAGACTGGAGACGGGCAACAATCCAGGAATGTACCTTGATTTCAGGCAAAGCCCAAATTACAGGGGATGCGCTTTGGGTGTAAGAATAGAAGAATTCAATCCCTTATCTTAAATATTTTCTTAAGAAGATCCTTGTTGAATCCAACTATTGTCCTTTCTCCTATCTCCATTACAGGAATGCCCAGTTTTCCATATTTGTTGCTGTACTCGTTGAACGAGGGATCATCTTCAAGCTTCACTTCCTCAAATTTTATATTGTTTTTTCTGAAGAAATTCTTTGTCTTTTCACAATACTTGCAGTCCTCGCTCGTGTAAATTCTCACAACCTTGTTAAGAATTTCTGAAGGCCCTGAGAATGCGATCTTTGGCTTTATTTTTTCCCTGTTTTTTTTTCTGCGAGAAATCCTGAAAGTTCTTTTTGTTCTTTTGACAGACTTCTTTTTTTTCATGGTAAATCCTTTTTTTCTGAGAGTATTTTACATTCTTTAAAATGGCAAAATATAACTTCTTAATAAATCTTACCAAAACAATACGTTGACAATTCATTTTGCCTGTAATTTTTACATTTTATCCCGTCAGTCTTTTTTACATCCGTTTTATATATGAGCTTGAATAATAGAAGAAACTGAAAAGAAATTGCACGAAGAGAAAAGCATATTAATAACAAAATTAATAACAAAAAAGATAAATCCAAACAAAAAAATCTCGGGCCTGTGGTCTAGAGGCTATGACGTCGCCTTCACACGGCGGAGGTCGGGAGTTCGAATCTCTCCGGGCCCATTTATAAAACTGATTTTTCCGAAACAAAGTGAAGGAAAAATCGTCACTCGTTATTTTTCCCAGGTTTTTTTGTGCCGACTCGCAGAGGAGGTCACCAAAAAAAGCTGTGGCGGGTTCGAATCTCTCCGGGCCCATACAAATTTTAATCAGTTTAAATTTTAATGTGAAACCCATCATTTTTTCAGTTTCTTTTCAACACTTTCCACTCCTTTAAGAAGCTCTTCTTTTTTCTTTCTTGTTATCATTTCCTTTTCTTTTTGAGTTATCACGAGTTTTCTTCTGCTGGTATTTTGGTTTTCTTTCCTTTCCTCTTTTATTTTCCTTTTTTTCTTCTTTTCATAAATTCCTATTGGCTCAAAATCCACCCGCCTTGGCTTTATAGTTATTGAGCTGAAAATAGAATGCCCAACAGGAACTTCTATCAGCCTCATCTCCTTGAGCATCGGCAGGAAAACAATTGCTGACAGTAATCTCAGCGCTCCTGAAATTATGAAGAGCGCAGGTATTGCTGACAGAAATTTTCCATGCGGGAGTATTTCAGACATCCATCCTCCAAGAATTGCTCCTGCAAAAACACAGGTGCCGTGAAGGACATTGTAGTAGGCAATGCATCTTGTTCTTTTCTGCGGTGTGGTTGCATCGAAGATAAAGTTTGCCGACGCAAGATTGAATCCTGCCCAGACAATTCCTGAGTAAATTTCTACGAAGAACAGGACTGTCGGACTTTTTGTGAGAAGCCACAGCAGTGGAACAGAACTTATTAGGAATCCGGTCACGAACATAACAAATCTGCTTCCTTTCGCATCGTTTATTCTCCCCCAAAAATTCATCGACAGGAAGCTTGCAACAATTGAGCTCAGACTTATTATTGTGAATGTAATATAGTCAAATTTCAGGTCTTTCAGCATATACACTGTGAAGAAAGGCCCTGCAATGCTGACTGCAAATCCAAGAATGCACATATAAATTACAAACTTGCCGTAATAGTTGTCTTTTCTTTTCAAGCGTGCAAAGAATTCAAATAAACTGAAGTAAGCTTTCTTGTCAACGATGTATTCCGGTTCGTGCATCTGCGCAAGATAAACTACAGAGATAACTCTCGAGACAAATGCAATTATGAACAAAATTGCAAATCCAAAAAAAATATTGCTTTTTTCAAAAACGCTTAGTATGTAGCCTGCAGCAAATGTTGAGATGAAAACAATTATGCTGGTTATTGTGTTTCTTTTTCCAAAATATCTTCCGCGCGCATCTTCAGGCACAAGGTCACCCATCCAGCTGTTCCAGAGAGGGTTTATGATAAATGAAATCACCCCGAACAAAGTCACGAATCCGAGAAGGACAACAGGACCTTTGTCTTTTATCACAAAAGGGATCATTAGCAGGGGAATCCAGAGCAGGGATTGAAGAAGTGCGAGAAACATGATTATTTTTTTTCTACTCTTGAATTTCTCAACCAAAGCAGATGACAACAGCTGTGAGAACGAGCCTACAAGTTCAGGAAGTGTTGAAATCATTGCAATTGCTGTGTTTGATGCTTTCAGGGCAATTGCAAACGGAGCAATATAAGTACTGCCGAAACCCTGCATTGAGGCATGTGCAGAACCGTCAGCAATAGCGTAGGAAAGGGATTTTTTTGTTTTCGAATACTCTGATGCTTCTTCTATTTTTTTCTCTTCTTCCTTCTTCACTTCTTTTTCCATTTTTAGATTCAGGTTTATGCTTGTATTTATTAAAAACTGGCGGGTTTAATACCCCTGACTTTAGTCCGACAGTTTTTAATTCCAAAAACTCGCGATTAAGCGAGGAGCGTAAAACCACAGGCTTTAGCCTGCGGATAGCTCCGAGCAGCGAGTTTTTGTTATTTATAATAGAGGAAAAATTATATTAAAAACTATTGGCCTCTATTATAAGATTATTTATAAGATTTTTTTTAATTTTGTTGTTGTTTATGTTGATTTTGTTTTTTAATCGTGATAATTAAGACAACGAATACATTATTAAGATGATACATTATTAATTAGTAGTTACGCAGTATATTCTATACTACCATAAAGTTTATATAATAAATGAATATTTCGAAATAACAAAATATTACTGTTGTGTAGCTATATCCATTAAGTGTTTGTTTGCAAAAAACGGTGGGGTGAATTTAATGAAAAGAGATGGTTCAATCATAAGTTTATTGGCTTTGCTCAGTGTTCTAGTAATTTTGGCAGGATGCAGTGCATTAAATCCTGGTAGTAATAATTCTATTGTAATTTCAAATGAGACAATTTCTGGTGAAGAAGGGGGAAAAGTCACCCTTAACATAACTGCTCCTTATTCAAACAACTCAGCAAATCAGGCAGAAGGCACTGCAGAAACAGAAATTAAAGAATCTGAATATCCTGTAATAATGATAAATGAAACGCAAAAAATTTCGTTGACGCCTAAGGCTGTTGATCCTGACAATGATGAAATAAGATACATCTTTGGTTCTCCATTGAGTGAATTAGGCGAATGGCAGACAGCAGTAGGCGATGCAGGAGAATATGTTCTTGAAATCAATGCCACGGACGGCGTTTCTGTTGTTTCAAAAAAATTCAGGCTTGTTGTCAGAAACCTTAACAGAGCTCCTGTCATGGGAAAAATTCAGGATATTGTTGTTAATGAAGGAGAAAAAATCATACTGAATCCCATTGCTCTTGATCCAGATGGTGATGATGTAAGCATAAAAATATCCGGCTGGATGGATTCTCCTACAAAAGAAACGAGCTATGAAGATGCAGGAACTTATTATTTAACAATAACAGCATCAGATCCTAAGGGTTTAAGTGATATGCAGAAAGTCAAAGTCACCGTGCTTAATGTCAATAGAGCTCCTCAGCTTATGCCTCTAAGTCCTGTAATGGTTACTGAAGGAGAGAAGGTTGTCTTGAAGGCAGTTGCAACTGATCCTGACAAGGAGGTTCTTACATTCGTATATGAAAGGCCTCTTGATGATAGTGGAGTCTGGCAGACAAAAGAAGGCGATGCCGGAAAATACGAAATATCAGTAACAGCTTCTGACGGAGAACTTTCTGACAAAAAAATTGTTGATGTCATTGTTCAGGCGCTTAACAAACCCCCTGTTCTTGACTCAATCGAAAGCAAGGCAGTGAATGAAAATGAAGCCCTGACATTCACAGTGGATGCAAAAGATCCTGACAGCGCAGATTTGAATTTTGATGTCAGAGACCTTCCTCTCGGAGCACGATTTAACTCAATAACGCGGGTTTTCAGCTGGACTCCTGATTATGACACTGTGGCAACAAAAGAAGGAAGCAAGGAGTTTGCTGTCAAATTCATAGTCAGCGACGGTCAGCTTTCAGATGAGAAGATAGTTGTCGTAACAGTCAACAATGTCAACAGGCCTCCTGAGTTTGTGGCTGACATAAGATGATTTTTTTTTTATTGGTTTTTATTCTTGTCTTTTTCAATATTATGAATTCAATATTATGAATATTTCAATATAAGAATTTCCGCATAAGAATGATTTTAAAGAAAATGTATTTCTTCACCCTTCATGAACAATCAAAATATTGAATCAGAACTAAAGAGCATATTAAGATTATCCAGAAGAGACAGTCCATTAAAAGGTCTTCTTGCAAGGGAAAGCCATGATTCAATTGTAGTTTATCCATTTTTAGGAGGTGAGACTCTTTTAAAGGATTCCTTCATGCGCTCGCCAGTTTTAAGGAGCAATGGGTTTGATTCTGATGCAAAACTTGGTAATATTGGTAATATGATAAGGCATCCCTATGAGTTGGGCCAAAGTTTTACATTTTCAGAAGGCAACATTAAAAATCAAGCAGATGAACTTGAAAGACAAATTAATGCATATTATGAGAACATTCATGAGAACATTCGAAGATCTGGAGGAAGAGATTTACTTGAAGAACAGATGTTCAATCCTGAGATGCTTTTCTGGAAGGAACACGCAATAGGAAACTTGCTTGCAAAAGAACTCAGGATACGGATTGGAATCATAAATCAAAATTACTTAATAGAATAATTTATACGAAATTCACCACCAAAAGGTTACTAAGAAATCGAAACATTTATAAAAAGCGGATTTTTCCTTCTATTTCATGAGAAAATCTTCTGATAACGAATTTTCTGGCAAAAAACAGATTCAACAAATTCCAAAAAAACCACGAGCAGTACAACAGTATTTTGATTTTGCGGGGCAAGAAAAAGAAGAAAAAGAGGAGTTTGTACAACCTGGAGAAAAAAGAGGCGAAAACATAGATGAGGCAACGCAATATTTCAACGAGCTTGAAGATGAACTGGATGATGCCGTGAGATCTCAGGCTATTTATTTTGCTCCTGACAGAGAAACTATGTTGTTAAATAGGCAGGAACTTCAGAGGGCAATCAGCACTTTGATGAAATCAGAAGGCAACAAAGTTCCTTTTTTAAGAGAAATGCGCACAGGAAAAATGAAGGGCATGTATTATAAGCTTCATGTAAAACATGAACAATCCACGTGGATATTTAGGGAAACCTTATCAAGGTGGTATGATAAATATAATGTACTCCCGCCGAATTTTCAGAATATTTCAGATTTATTAAATGCAGAGTATACAGAACTAAGGCAAGGATATAATTTCATAGAAACAAATAAACCCACTCAACAACAGGACGAGTCAAGAACTATCGAAGCAATTCAGGGATACATGGGGACTAATCCCTGGAAAATGCATTAAATTTCTACTTCTTCTGCAGAAAGAGTATTACAAATAAGATAAATAAGATGACGAGTATCATTGATATAAGTCCTGCATAGAAGCTTGGCTTAATTCTTTTCCTGCTTTTTTCAATCCAAAGAGGAAGCTCTGATTTTGCAGGTTGTTTAGTTTGCTGAGGTGTATCCTGAGATTGTTGAGCCTGCTGTGCTGTTGGCGTGGCCGGAGTTTGTGTCTGCTGGGTTGTTGACTGTGTTGTTTGCTCCTTGACTTGCTGTTCACTCATCTCTTTTTCATCAGCCATAGCAAGAAGAAATAACTTGCGATTTATAAAAGTTATCATAATAGAAATAACCACTATAAAGAAGTTACTCTGGAAAAGATTAAATAATGAAGAGATACTTGCTTGTATTATGTCAGGGAAATCAAGGCAAAGAAAACCAAAAGCTCTGGAAGAACGTTTGAATGAAAGAACTGAATCGAAGAATCGGCCGGAGAAAAAGACCAAAACAAAAAGAAATTTTTTTCTTGCATCAGCAGGAGCTTTGCTTCTGGGAATTTCATCTTATTTTGGGGTTAATGCACATTACGATGGAAAGCTCGAAGCGCGTTATGCTCATTGTTTTCGCTCAATATCAGGGGGCAGTGTATGTTTTTGGCATTAAGAGGGGG
>DATDSP010000007.1:0-5050 GCA_035291205.1 Candidatus Nanoarchaeia archaeon
ACAATTTCAAAAAAAACCAATCTCCATTTTTCGATGCAACAGGAGCGCACGCAGGAGCACTGCTCGGCGATGTACTTCATGACCCTTTCCAAAGCGGCGGATTAGGAACTCCTGCGCATGAAAGAGTTGTTGCCGGAATGATTCACAAGGCAAACATGGGTGTGCTTTTTATTGACGAGATAGCAACACTTCAGCCTCATACCCAGCAGGAATTGCTGACAGCATTGCAGGAAGGCAGGTTCTCAATTACAGGGCAGTCAGAAAGATCAGCAGGAGCAATGGTACGAACAGAACCGGTGCCCTGCAACTTTATTCTTGTTGCAGCTGGAAATTTTGAGACAATAAGGCATATGCATCCTGCACTAAGGTCAAGAATCCGCGGCTACGGATATGAAGTTTATATGAATGATACCATGAAGGACACTCCTGAGAACAGGCAGAAAATTGCTGTTTTTGTCGCCCAGGAAATCAAGAAAGACAAGAAAATTCCAGCCTTCTCAAAAGAAGCAGTTGATGCAATGATTGAGGAAGCAAGAAGAATGTCAAACAGAAAAAGCCATCTTACACTGCGCTTGAGAGAATTAGGCGGACTGATAAGGGCTTCAGGAGATGTTGCTGTTGAAGAAAATGCAAAGCTTGTGATGAAAAAGCATATTTTGACTGCAAAGAAAATTGCCCGGACTCTTGAACAGCAGATAGCTGACAAGTACATTGAGAAAAAAAGAGAATATGAAGTCATAAGAGTCTCCGGACATCAGATTGGACGAGTAAATGGCCTTGCTGTGATAGGAGCAGAGGCGGCATTCTCAGGAATAATCCTTCCTATTGAATCAGAAGTTGTTCCGGGGGGAAAAGAAAAAGAAATCGTTGCAACAGGAAAACTCGGAGAAATTGCAAAAGAGGCAATAAAGAATGTTTCAGCAATAATCAAGAAATACTTCGGAGAGGATATCAAAAAATATGACTTATATGTCCAGTTCCTTCAAACTTATGAGGGAGTTGAAGGCGATTCTGCATCAATCGCAGTTGCAACATCAATCATTTCTGCACTTAAGCAGATTCCTGTCAGGCAGGACACTGCAATGACCGGCTCTCTGTCTGTCAGGGGAGAAGTGCTTCCTATTGGAGGAGTGTCTGCAAAAGTTGAGGCAGCAATTGAAGCAGGAGTTAAAGCAGTTATTGTTCCGAAAAGCAACATGAATGACATTGTTGTTGATCCTGAAAAGCTCAAGAAAATAAAAATTGTTCCAGTCGAGACAATAGGTGAGGTCCTTGAGCAGGCCCTTGACTGGAAGGGAAAGGAAAAAATTCTTGAAAGAATAATCACCTTGTCGAAGAAGAACGGGAGGGGGTGAGCGCACACAAAAATTTTTCACCACGTAATAAAGATAATTCTAACAAACAAAAACCACAATCATCCATCATCTATTTTTTTCCCCATAAATTTATTTAATTCTGCAAATTTTCATTTTCTTTATGAAATACAGCTTAAGAGATTACGACGAACAAACTTATGATAGGGTTGTTAGAATTGGAGGGCGTATCCTGGATTTTTTCCTGGTCAACAGCATAAGCATCTCAGGACAGGAAAAACTTAAGGAAATAAGCAGGGAAAATTCAGTGATAATAACAGCGAACCACAAAAGCAGGATAGATTTTCTTCTGCTTCCAATTATAGCCAGAAATCTTGGCTTGGAAGCTCTTTGCATTGCAGCTGGAAAAGATGTTCTTGATGTTCCTATAAGGGAACAGATGATTGCTATGAGGGCATTTCCAGTTCCGAGAACAAAACAAGAGATTACTGTAAGCAGCATAAAAGAGCTGAATTACAACATTGAGACAATTCTTTCCAACAAACAGCACCTTTTGTTTTTCCCGGAAGGCGGAAGAAGCTATGATGGAATCGCAAGAGAAATTCAGGCAGGGCTGATTGAAATAATAGCAAGCCAGTCTCTTAAAAACAAGCATTCGCCTTACTTTGTTCCGACTTTAATGACTTATGACCGTGTTGTTGAAGATGAAATTTTTTCATCATTAGACAGAACAAAAAGCTCTGAAAGCTTCAAAGCGGATGTGAATATTTTGCTAAAAACAATGCTTCTGCACAGGAAAATAAATGCTGACATTAAATTCGGGGAGCCTTATCAGATATTTTGGGGTGAAAAGAATAAACCAGAGGAAAGGAATAAACCAAGGGTGCCAAAGGAATTGCCTGGATTGCTGTCGGAACATATCAATTCAGAGTGGAAAAAAATGTTAATGCCGACTCCAACTTCTGTTGTTTGCCATTCTATTGAATGTTATCTGAAGGATTATCCTGAAGCCCCTTTTCTAAAAAGGGATTTGAACAGATATCTGAATCAGTCAGTTGCGGATTTGAATGCAGCGGGCAAGAAAATATCATTCTTAAGAGACAGTTATGGCATAGCAGATATTTGTGAAGAAGGGCTAAAGCACTTGATTCAGCCATTCAGAAAAATCATTTCCAGAAGAGGCAATTTTTATTTTATTGAAAATCGCAGTGTTATACAATACTATGCCCGCCAGTTCAGGGAAATTGCCAAAAAATGAGTGCAACTGCTTCGCTTCTAAAATCGTACAATCTCTCACGAAACTGACGGCAACCTGTCTTTTCTACAGAGCCCATCCAGCAGTTTATTCATGCTTCCTGAAAATCAGCACAGAATTATGGCCTCCGAAGCCGAAGGAATTTTTCATTGCTGTTCTGACAGTCTTCTGCACAGAGACATTCGGAGTGTAATTCAAATCGCATACGGGATCAGGAGTCTCCAAATTTATTGTCGGATGAATTATGCCCCTATTTAATGTCAGCACTGCAACAATGCTTTCAATGGCTCCTGCAGCTCCCAGAGCATGGCCTATCATTGACTTTGTTGAATTAATTGGAATCATGCAAGCGTAATCTCCGAAGACTTGTTTTATTGCATAAGTTTCAATGCGGTCATTGAGAGGTGTTGATGTGCCATGTGAATTTATGTACTCTATTTCAGCTGGAATGAGTTTTGCATTTTTCAGCGCATTTTTCATAGCATTAATGGCCCCTTCTCCATTTTTGCTTGGAGCAGTAATATGATGCGCATCATTTGTCTGACAGTATCCTAAAATTTCTGCATAGATTTTTGCATCTCTGAGTTTTGCATGCAAATATTCTTCAAGAACCAGAATTCCAGCGCCTTCTCCCATTACAAAGCCGTCCCTGTACAAATCAAAAGGCCTGCTGGCTTTTTCTGGCTCTTCATTTCTTGTTGAAAGCGCTTTCGCATTTGAGAATCCGGAAAGACTAAGTGGCGTAATTGCTGCTTCAGCGCCGCCTGTTACCATAATGTCTGCATTGCCAAGAAAAATTTCATTATACGCACTTATTATTGCGTCGACCCCAGAAGAGCACGCGCTTGAAACAGAATATGATGGCCCTTTCAGTCCATATTTTATTGCTATTGCACCGCATGCGCTGTTGGGCATTATTTTTGGCACAGTGAAAGGGCTCACTGTATCCGGTTTCTCCTTCACTATTTTTGCATGCTCTTCTTCAGTTGTGCCAAACCCTCCAACCCCTGTTCCGATAATGACTCCTGTTATTTCAGAATCACGTTTGGTAATGCCAGCATCAATTATTGCCTGCTGTGCTCCTGCAAGGGCATAAAGAGCAAACAAATCAACTCTTTTCACCTGTTTCTTTTCGATTCCATAGTCTTCAGGAGCAAAATTTTTTACTTCCGCAGCAATCTTAACATCAAAGTTTGAAAGGTCAAATCTTGTTATGCTGCCAACTCCTGAAACTCCTGAAAGAAGATTGTTCATAAATTCATCAATGCTGGTGCCAACCGACGAAATCACACCCATTCCTGTAACAACAACTCTTCTGTATGGATTATGTTTTCGATTCATAAATGCATGAATTAAGTTTTTAGTTATAAAAATTTTTGTTCTCTGTTATCTGTATTTTACAACAACCTGGTCTGTTCTCCAGTTGGGCCTGATATCTATTTCATCCAGATACCGAAGCTCTCTGCTCCCTGCATTTCCTTCTTCCCGCTTACTGCTCTTTGCACCATACTCCAACATTCCCTGCCAGGCAATCATTGCACCATTATCTACAAGAAATTCATTTTCAGGGACAAAGAATTTCAATCCAGCTTCCTTGCACATTGTTCTTGTCATTTCCTGAAGTCTTTTGTTGCAGGCAACACCCCCTCCAAGAAGCAACTCTTTTTTCTGGCAGTGAAATATTGCCCTCTCGCTGACTTCCAGCAGCATCGCGAAAGCAGTTTCCTGCAGGGAATGCGCAAGCTCCTCTTTTTCATATTTTCCAGAATCATATTTTTGCTTCAAGTTGGTGAGCATTCCTGAAAAACTGACATCCATTCCTTTTACAACATACGGAATCTCAATGTAATTTTTTCCTCGCTCAGCAAGTTCCTGAATTTTTGGGCCTCCAGGAAAACCGAGGCCAATATGCCTTGCAAAAGAATCAATGAAGTTTCCAACTCCCTGATCAAGAGTCTCTCCAAATATCCTGAATTTTCCTCCCTCGTATGCTATTATTTGGGTGTTTGCACCTGATGTATAAAGGAGTACGGGATCTCTTGCTCCTGTTCTCAGTCTTCCAATTTCCAGGTGTGCAATGCAGTGATTCACTCCTATGACTGGAATTTTCAGTTCAGCTGACACATTCTTAGCAGTTTCCATTCCGACCACAAGGCAGGGAGGCAGTCCAGGACCCTGGCTGAATGAAATTATGCTGATATCTTTTTTCTTTATATTTGCCTGGTCAAGCGCCTGCATTATTACATTGTCCTTTACACGAAGATGATGCAATTTCGCTTCAGAAGGATGTATTCCACCGCTGACAGTTGTGTAAGTATCTTTAACATTTGCAAGGACTTTTCCTTTGCTGTCCACGATTCCTGCGCCAAATGTGTGGGCAGTTGACTCTATTCCGAGGCAGAGCATTATGCTGGATAATTTCTTTTGGTTTATTAATTTTGTTTTGGTATATGCTGATATGAAACCCTCTCGCTTCGCTCGC
>DATDSP010000008.1:0-2992 GCA_035291205.1 Candidatus Nanoarchaeia archaeon
TTCACTGCGTTCAATCCAGCGATGAGGTTTTGATTTTTCCAAAACGAAGTGAAGGAAAAATCCTTTATTTTTTCCCAGGTTTTTTGTGCCGACTCGCAGAGGAGGTCACCAAAAAAGCTGATGCTCGCAATATTGATGGCAGCTACAGACTTGCCAATGTGAAGCAACACACTTAACTTGACTTTGCCCTTTTTTTTGATGTTTTCGGCTCTTAAGAAAATCCAAAATCTTTGCCAGCTCCTTTGTCAGCTTATTATCAACTGAAGCAAAACATCAAATTAAACTCAAATCATCAAATTAAACTCAAATCAAACTAAATCCATATCCATAACTTCATCCTCTCCAGTAAATATTCTATATCCCTGTTTTTCAAGCTCGAGGGCAAGTTCTTTTCCGCCGCTCTTGACTATTTTGCCGTTATGCATAACATTAACAGCGTCAGGGGTCAAGTATTCCAGTATTCTTTGATAGTGTGTTATGACGATAACTCCCATACTGCTTCGAACATCATTTACTCCTTCTGCAACAACTTTCAATGAATCAATGTCAAGGCCAGAATCAGTTTCGTCGAGAACTGCGATCTTCGGCTGAAGAACAAGAAGCTGAAGAATTTCTGCCCTTTTTTTTTCACCACCTGAAAATCCCTCATTCAGATAACGCTCAGCAAACTGTTCAGGCATGTTGAGGAATTTCATCTTTTCCTTCAGCATTTTCAGAAAATCAGTTACAGATATTTTTTTCTCATTTCTTGCATTATACGCTGATCTCAGGAAATTTGACAAGGTGACTCCTGAAATTTCTGATGGATACTGAAATGACAAAAACAAGCCTTTTCTTGCCCTTTCATCCGGAGAAGCGTGTGTTATGTCTTCGTTGTTCAACAGAATTTTCCCTTCAGTTACCTGATATTTTGGATGACCCATCAATGCAAATGCAAGAGTGCTTTTTCCAGAGCCATTCGGGCCCATCAGTGCAACTACCTGTCCTTTTTTTACTTCAAGACTAACTCCCTTAATTATTTCCGTTCCCTCAACTTTGACATGCAAGTCCTCAATTTTCAGGTAATCCATTTTTTTCCTCATAAATCCTAATACCATTTTTCAATGCAATCAATGAAATAACTGCGCATTTTATTCTAACAGGCCCAAGGGGCATTTCCATTAAGTCAAGAATATCATCTCTCTTCAAAGCCTTGACATCATTCAGACTTTTTCCTTTGACAAACTCTGTCAGCATTGAGGCTGAGGCCCTGCTTATCGAGCATCCGCTCCCTGAAAATTTTATGTCAGAAATCCTGTCTCCTTCAAGCTTGACCTCAAGTTCAATTTCATCTCCACAGAAAGGATTGCTTTCTTTCTGTGCAAAGCTGAAGCTGTCAAGATGCCCATAATTCTGCGGATTCCTGTAATGCTCCATTATTTGTTCTCGATAGATTTGGTTCATTTAAAAAACTCCTTTGCTTTTTTCAGGGCTTCAACAAGTTTGTCAATTTCCTCTTTTGTATTGTAAAAATAAAATGATGCTCTCACTGTTCCCTGAACATTAAGAACTTTGGCAAGAGGCATGGCGCAGTGGTGGCCTCCTCTTACTGCAATCCCATACTCGTCGAGATACGCTGCTATGTCATGAGGATGAATACCTGCAAGATTGAAGGATACTATTCCAACCTTTTTGTCAGCATTCGGCCCATAAATTGTCATACCTTCAATTTTTTTCAGCTTTTCAAGTGCGTATTCGGTCAGCTCTCTTTCATATTCTTGTATGTTTTTCATCCCGATATTGTTAAGATATTTCACAGCAGCAGTCAGTCCCGCACTTCCCTCAATGTTTGGTGTGCCTGCCTCAAATTTCCAGGGCAGGTCACTCCATTCAGAATCCTCAAAAGAGACTTGCTTAATCATCCCCCCTCCAAACAAGAACGGCCTCATTTTTTCCAACAGATTTTTTCTGCCGTACAGCACACCAATGCCTGCAGGCCCAAGCATTTTATGCCCTGAAAAAACCAAGAAATCTGCACCTATTTTTTTGACATCAACAGGCATGTGGGGAACACTCTGTGAAGCATCTACAATAAAAATTGCTCCAGTATCATGTGCAAGCTTTGAGAGCTCTTCAACAGGATTTATTGTTCCCAGAAAATTTGAAGCGTGAGTTGCTGAAACTATTTTTGTTTTTTTACTGAGCATAGACCTGAATGACTCAACATTCAAAGTTCCGTCACTGTTTATTTCTGCAAATTTAACTTTCAATTTTCTCTGCTTTGCAATCTGCTGCCATGGCACGAGATTGCTGTGATGCTCCATCTGCGTGAGCAGAATTTCATCTCCTTCATTCAGTTCTGAGCACAGAGAATATGCCAACAGATTTAACGACTCAGTGGCATTTTTCGTGAAGGAAATCTCTTCCGGAGAAGCATTTATAAATTTTGCAACCACTCTGTGCGATTGTTCATATTCATTCGTTGCCTGCTCGCTCAGAGAATACAGTCCTCTGTGAATGTTTGCATTTTTTGTCTCGTAGAATTTTTTTATTGTATTAATTACTTTCCTTGGCTTCTGCGTTGTTGCTGCATTGTCCAGATAAACCAATGGCTTGTTGTTTACCTTAATCTTCAGGATCGGAAAGTCATTCCTTGTTTTTTCTACATCAAAAGATTTAATGTACTTCATTTTCCACCTTCTGTTTTCCTCATCTTATCCTTCATCTTATCCTTCAATATTTTTTTTATTTCATCTGCAACCACAGCGTAGCCTGTTTTTCTTAAGATTGAACTAAAAAATCCCTCGATTATTTTTCTCTCTGCTTCTTCCCTCGGCAACCCCCTGCTCATAATATAAAATAATTTCTCTTCGTCAATCCTTCCTATGGTTGCGCCGTGAGTGCATTTTTTGACATCATTGTTGCTTATTCTGAGTTCAGGAATTGAGGCTGATTCTGAATCTTGGCTCAAAAGAATAACATCTTCCTTTTGGTAGGCGCTCGCTCCCCCGGC
>DATDSP010000009.1:0-2157 GCA_035291205.1 Candidatus Nanoarchaeia archaeon
TTTTGTGCAGGCCACGAACCGTGCAGGCTTGTCCTGCACATCGGCGTCAACTGACGAAACGGTTGGGAGCAACCCCTCGCGACGAGCCAGATTGTTTTATCTACGAGCTGCGGAATTGATGCTGGGCAGGGTTTCATATTAGCCGTGTTATGGAAAACATTTTAAATTTCACTAAATAGACAAGCAAAATGCACATTATCAAGCAGATCCCGGAAGACTTCATCGTGAAGGAAAAAATCAGTTTAAATCTGATGGACAGAGGGGCTTATTCCTGCTTCCTGCTGAAGAAAAGGAATCTTTCAACGCACGAAGCTGTTGAGATTGTTGCGGACAGATTAAATGTTCAGCTTAAGAATATCAGCTACTGTGGAAACAAAGACAGGAAGGCAGTTGCTGAGCAGTACATCAGCATACTAAAATGCAGGAAGAATTTCAGCCAGGATTTCAGCAACATCACTCTCGAGTTCATTGGATTCCTGAAAGAGCCTATTTCTCTCGGAGATAATGAAGGGAATGATTTTGAGATAATTGTCAGAAACATTGATGATGCGCTGATTTCAGGAAAAATCGGCATTCAGGCACCTAATTACTTCGATGAGCAGAGATTCTCTGATGATAATTTTGAAGTTGGAATGGCTATTATAAAAAAAGATTTTGGGAAGGCAGTTGAATTGATTTTGAAGAATGATAAAAATAAAAAAGCAGGTGAAAAAATAAGGAACATTCTGGAAAATCAGAAAAATAATTTTGTCGAAGCCCTCAAAAGCGTGCCGAAGAAACAGAGAATGATTTATATTCACTCTGTTCAGTCATATATTTTCAATGAGCTTGCTGCAAAGCTGATTTTAATGAAATCAGAAAAATTCAAGAAAGTGAAATACTCTCTTGGAGAGTTTGTGTTTCCTGAAGAGAAATTTGAAAATAGGAAACTGCCGGTTGCTGGGTTTGATGAATTGGAAATTGATGCTGTTGACGCGGGTATTGAAAGTGATTTAACTGCATTATTGGACAAGATTGGACTACAAAGAAATAATTTTATCATAAGGCAGATCCCTGATCTGAGTGCGGAAAGTGGCTGGAGAAAAATGTTTGTTGATGCTCAAATTGAAATTTCTTCAGGAGAGGATGAGATTAATGTTGGAAAGAAGAAATGCCTGTTGAAATTTTTTCTTCCAAAAGGAAGCTATGCCACAATTATAGTCAAAAAAATGTTCAGCTGAGTGAAGAAAGAATGTCCTGAAACACATTCTCAGCTTTTTGCGCCCCGTTGATTCTTATAAGCTTGTGATTCCTGAGGTAATATTCAATTATCGGATCAATTTCAGTGTGATACATTTCAAGCCTTTTTCTTATTGCTTCAGGCTTGTCGTCGTTCCTTACAAAAAGCTTTGTTCCATCCAGGTCGCAGACATTGTCATATGCAGGAGGAATATCCTTGCCGTATATTCTTCCGCATTTGGGGCACTGCCTTCTTGAAGATAATCTCCTTATTGCCTCCTCATCCGAAATATCTATGAGTATTATATCTGTAATTTTAACAAGCTTGTCCAGTGCAACTGCCTGCTCAAGTTTTCTTGGATAACCATCAATAATGAATCCTCCTGCACAGTCCTCAACACTTATTCTCGCCTTTAAGATATCTGTTATTAGTTCTGTTGGGACAAGCGTTCCTTTCCTGACATACTTTTCTGCTTCAGCACCTTCAGGAGTTCCAAGCTCAACTTCCTTTCTTAGCAAATCTCCTGAAGATATTCTTGGTACGCTGAATTTTTCAGAAATTAGGGTTGCCTGGGTTCCTTTCCCAGATCCCTGGGGGCCGATTATTACTAATACCAGCTTGCTGTTTTTCCTATTATTTTTTGCACTATTGTCTGCATCGCTCTCTTTCTTTTTATTAATCTTATTTTCACCCATTCATTTTTATTTTTGCGTGCTGATTTTGTTTCATTGTTTTTATTGCTTTTGTTTTTATGGATGTGCATAGCATCTTCAAAATTCTCTACGTGAATGATGATAGAGCTGCGTTCCCGCAACGTCTTTCGCCCCGTTGACAAGCGATGTGCAGCGTTCACTTCGTTCAGCTGCACGCGCTCGCCCTACGAACATTAATCAAGGCGAGCGCGTTAAGAGGGATTGCGAAGCACATCCCTCCTCACA
>DATDSP010000010.1:0-3013 GCA_035291205.1 Candidatus Nanoarchaeia archaeon
AAAACCTGGGAAAAAATAAAGGATTTTTCCTTCACTTCGTTTTGGAAAAATCAAAACCTCATCGCTGGATTGAACGCAGTGAAATCCAGCTTATGTTCGCTCGTCAACCTGGCGAAAGAGGTTGGGCGCCAGCTCACGAAAGGGCTGATGCGCAGGAGTTTTTGTATAATTATGGAAGGGAAAGATAAGGTAAAACAAAACATCCATCACTTATACGCCTTTCTCTCAATTTCCTGAATCTGATCCATTAAAGAGAATACGAACATGAATTTTATTGAAATCAGGATTATTACAATCAAATCAATCCAAACTCCCAAGTCCTCGAAAACAAATGGCCTCAGCGCGTAGAATATTCTCCACCAAAAATATGCCATCAGGAGTATTGCAATCACAGAAAAAATCCTTATTGTGTTTATTACGTTGGCATATGACACCCCCTCAATCTTGTCCAGCGTGCCGAAAAGCGGAATAATGAAGAAAAGCGCTACAATGATTGGAACTGCGAGCCCGGTTATCAACAAAATAAAATCAAAGGCCATCATTTCACCTTCAGCAGTATTGTATCCATCCTCTTTATTGTACTCATCAGCTTGTATTCAAGGAATGAAATCACAACAAGTATAATTATCGCAACGACATCAAAATACCCAGCCATTACTGGGAAAACTGTTTGGTTGACAACAAAAAACAGCCGCGTGAAAAAATAAAACAGTTCCATAATCCCGATGAAAACTGCAATCCAAAAAAACGCCTTGAAATAAAGCTGTATTTCTGCAAAATATTTTTTTGAAAATGCAAGAGAAGAGAATATGAAATAGACATTCAGCAGGACTGAAATCAGCAGTCCAACAAACAGGACAATTAATTGTATTGTTGTTGACACCATATTCCTGAATAGAATAAATCCATTTAAATAGATTAGTAACCCTTCTGCGATGATAAAAGGGATGTGGTCCCGCATACATCTTAAACTGCGGGCTGATTAATGATATGATTTATACCTGGCGATTATTTATAATGCTGACTATTACTGATAATAGAATGTCTTGTCGCAGAACTGGGATATCTGGGAGAGCAGTTTTTCATCCATTTCCTTTTCAAGAGCAACAAGAATGCCTACTGCTTTCCACTGATGCACTCTGCCTGTAACGAAATGGGCAAACCTGCTCACAGTAGTTGGTTCATTGTAGAGAAGCAGTGTGGAAATAGAATCAAAGTAGACGAACTTGTTCTGCGATTTTATTGCGCTCAATGCCTGGCTTATTCCAATTGAAATATCAGTCAGCCCTTTTGGAGACTCAAGATAAATCGTGTTCTTGACTGGAACTATTTTTACTCCTATCTTCCTGGAAATAACATCAATGAAGTAAAGATTTTCAGTTGAAACACCGTTCTGCTGCAGTATCTGTTTCAAAACATCAACTGGCTTGTTTATTGTGACAAAAACACCCATGAAGTTTTTCTGATTGCACATTACTTTAAGAACATCTGTGCTAAGCTGAGAATATTTCTCAGGGCTCGTGACAATAAGAGCATTCAGCTCCTGAAGCTGGACTAGCTCGTTCTGCAGTTCTAACCCCATGCAATGCCAAAAGGAGCGAATGTTTAAAAGATTTTGTTACAATTTAAGAGTGGCTGTTATTTGTAATGTCATTTCAACAGCCTGCTCACCTTGTTCACTACGTCCCTGACAATCTTTAATTCAGAAGATTCAACATTCAGCCTTATCAACGGCTCTGTATTTGAAGGCCTGATATTGAACCAGAAATTTTTTCCAACAACGGTAATTCCATCAAGATATGAAAACTTGCAATTCTTGAATTCTTTTTTGACTTCAGCAATTATCTTATTGATGTCGCCCTTAATTTCGTAGTTCAGCTCTCCGCTGAGACAGTAGCCCTTGGTTTTTTCAAGAAGTTTTGAGAGAGAAGTGTTCTGCACTGAAAGCACCTCAAGAATCTGAATTGCTGGAATAATGCCATTGTCTGCGTAAAAATCGTCGTACTTGTAATAATAATGGCCTGATGCCTCGCCTCCAAAGAATGCCTTTTCTTCCCGCATAACTGCTTTTATTTTTGTGTGCCCTCCCTTTGATATTATGGGCTTCCCTCCCATTTTCCTGACTATGTTTTTTACAAAGTGGGATGATCGCACATCGTACACTATTTTGGATTTTGGCCTGTCGAGAAGCATTTTTTCAGCAAGTATTCCTGCAACAAAATCAGGCTGGACAAATTTTCCCCCGTCATCAATCAAGAGGCACCTGTCAGCGTCGGAATCCCATATTATTCCAATGTCTGCTTTTTCCTTCAGCACTATTTTTGACAGCTGTTCCTTGACCTGAGGCAGAAGCGGATTCGGGCCGTGGCCTGGAAAATTGCCGTCAGGAGTGAAATTTATGTAAACACTTTCACATCTTAAGTTCTGAAATATTCTTGGAACAATCAACGATGCTGCGCCGTTGCTTGCGTCGAGAACAACTTTGAGCGGAGCAATGTTGCCCACGCGAACAAATTTCTGCACGAAATCAACATAATCCTCTTTGATGTCCACTCTAATGACTTTGCCTTTTTGTTTTGGCGTAATGAATTTCTCAGACTCAAAAATTTTTTGCACTTCCGTTAATCCTGATTCCTCTGCAACAGGAATTGCCTTTTCCCTCACGATTTTTATTCCATTGTATTCCTTTGGATTGTGGGACGCAGTAATCATAAGCCCTCCATCAAGCCTATGCTCAAAAACAGCAAAGTAGAACATGTCTGTTGTGCAGATTCCAATGTCGTACACGTCTGCTCCTGCTTCTATGAGCCCATTCACAACTGCCTGAAACAATGAATCAGAAGAAAGCCTTACATCCCTCCCTACTGCAATTTTGCGCTTTCCCAGAAAAGAGACAAATGCCTTTGCAATTTTGAAAGCAACAGCTTCATCAATCTCAGAGGGATACTTCCCTCTTACATCATATGCCTTGAATATGCTCATTTTCCCTCTTTTTCAATCTGAATCTTTTTGT
>DATDSP010000011.1:0-7256 GCA_035291205.1 Candidatus Nanoarchaeia archaeon
CGGGAACGCAGAGCCTTACAATAAAACATATGATAGCGAGGACGATGCTGGCGAGCGAAGCGAGAGGGTTTCATATTAACCGGTTTTTGCATAATGAAAATTTCAGAAAAATCCACTGAGATTATAATGACACTTTTCCTGTTTTCTAAAACCTAAACATCCACCATTTCAATCTCAATATTAAGCCCTTCAGGAATAGGAACTCTCATCACAAGCCGGAGAGCCCTTTCATCAAGCCCCATATCAACCAGTCTTTTGTGAACTCTCATTTCATATCTTTCCCAAGAAGCCTTGCCCTCACCGTCGGGGCTTTTTCTAGTTGTGACTTTAAGTTTTTTTGTCGGCAGTGGAATCGGACCCCGCATTTCAACGCCTGTTTTTTCTGCAATGTCTCTAATGTAATTGCAGACTTGATTCACCTTTTCGATGTCGGTGCTTACGATTTTTATTCTTGCTTTCTGCATTTTGTTCACTTTTTTCAGGCGTTTGCTTCATGATAAAGCTGGCTTGACCATGATTGAAGAGTGGCTTCAATAAAAGAATTAAAGCTCTTTTTTGACCAGGTCAATACACATTCCAGCTGCGACTGTTGTTCCAGAGTCCCTGATTGCAAATCTTGAGAGCTGTGGAATGTCCTTCTGCCTCTCTATGACAAGAGGTACAGTGGGCCTTATCTTTACTATCGCAGTGTCGCCGTTTTTTATGAAATCAGGATTTTCCTGCAGTACTTCGCCTGTTGCTGGGTTGAGCTTTTTCTGTATTTCAACAATCTGGCAGGCTACCTGCGCTGTGTGAATGTGGAACACAGGTGTATAGCCGACAGTGACAACAGTAGGATGATTCAGCACAACCAGCTGTGCAGTGAATTCCTTTGCAACTGTAGGAACATTGTCAGGGTGACCGATAACATCTCCTCGTGTAATATCTTTCTTGCCTATTCCTCTGACATTAAATCCAACATTGTCTCCTGGTTCTGCCTGTTGTAATTGTTCGTGATGCATTTCAATTGACTTGACTTCTCCGTGAACTCCCTTGCCTTCTCTTCCAGGCACGAAAATTATTTTGTCGCCAACCTTCATAACTCCTGTTTCAACTCTTCCTACTGGCACAACTCCGATTCCTGTAATGTTGTAAACATCCTGAACTGGAAGCCTTAGTGGAAGATGGGTTGGTTTTTCCGGAGCCTGCAGATTATTAATTGCCTCGACAAGTGTTGGTCCTTTGTACCATGGCATTTTCTCTGCTTTCTTGACAACATTTTCTCCTACAAGTGAAGCAACTGGCACGAACTGCACTGCTTCTGGTTTGTAGCCAACTGTCTTGAGCAATGTTGTGACATCTGCCTTGACCTTGTCGAAAACTGCCTGATCATAATTTTTCATGTCCATTTTGTTGATAGCAACAATTAATTGGTTGACTCCAAGAGTTCTTGAAAGGAAAACATGCTCCTTTGTCTGAGCCATTACACCATCTGTTGCAGCAACAACCAGAACTCCAGCATCTGCCTGCGAAGCCCCTGTAATCATATTCTTTATGAAATCCTTGTGTCCAGGAGCATCAATTATTGTAAAGTAATATTTGTCTGTCTCAAACTTTTTGTGCGACAGGTCAATTGTGACTCCTCTTTCTCTCTCTTCCTTGAGATTGTCCATAACGAATGCAAATTCAAATCCCGATTTTCCAAGCTCTTTTGCTTTTTCCTGCAGTTTTCTCATTGCCTGCTCATTTATGTTTCCAGAATCGTAGAGAATCCTACCTACTGTTGTGGACTTTCCGTGATCAACGTGCCCAACGAATACCAGGTTTATGTGTTCTTTTGCTCTAGCCATTTTTAACCTCCTTAACCAATGAATGTCATTATGTTTTCATGATTGTTTTTACAACTTTTACAACTTGGTTTTTATATTTTCACCTATGTAAAAGTATGCTTGGTATTGAGGAAAGATATATAAAGCTTTCTATAAGCTCCACGGTCTTTATAAGAGGAGAATAAGGGGATGAAGATGAATGATAAAATCATAATTGGTTGTGTCCATACACCTCTTCTCTTTTCTCAAATCAAATAGAATCAACTCACGCCCGTACAGCATATCCTTCTTCTCCTTCCTTGAGGCCTTTTCTCTGCCTGATCTGGCTGATGACTTTCGGCTGGAGTTCTTCAGGCAGTTTTTCAAAAAGCTGGTCAACAACAAACTGAGTGCCTCTGCCTTCTGTTGCTGAACGAAGATCAGAAGTCAGGCCGAACATTTCTGCAACAGGAATCTTTGACTTGACCATAACATGGCTTTCGGTTTGTTCCATGTCAAGCAGCTGCCCACGCTTGTTAGCTACTAGTTTTGACAGTTCACCAGTATAGTCAGTAGGCGCTTCAAGCTGCAGCACCTGCACGGGCTCAAGCATCATTGGCTTTGCATTTATCATTGCAATCCTTATGCCATCTCTTATTGCTGGATAAATCTGGGCAGGTCCTCTGTGAATTGCATCTTCGTGCAGTTTCATGTCCATTAGCAGGACCTTTACTTTTGTGCAGTGTTCTCGTGCAAGAGGGCCTGCTTTCATCACATCCTCGAACATATCAAGAATCATTTCCATGACTTCTCCGATGTGAACCTGGCCCCGGGTCATTTCTATGAAGAGGTTGCCGTTGAAAATGTCCTTAACTCTTCTTGAAATCTTGCTGTCCATTCCCGCTGATTCAAACTTTGCCCATGCATCTTCTTCCTTTTTCTTTGTTCTCATATCAGAAATTTCTCCTGATTTCAGAAGCTGATAAATTGAATCTTCAAGGGGTTCGACAACAAAATAAAACTTGTTGTGCTTGTTGGGCGACTTGACTTCAACTTCAGGGGATTTTTTTATTATTGTTTCCCTATACACGACAATAGGCGGGCTTGTCTGCACATCAACTCCTTTTTCAGTTTTTATCCTGTTTTCAATTACTTCAAGATGAAGCTCTCCCATTCCTGACATCAGGTGTTCTCCTGTTTCTTCATTGATTTCTATGAATATTGTCGGATCTTCTTTGTTGACCTGCCTCAGCACATCAATGAGCTTTGGAAGATCGCTCGGTTTTTTTGCTTCAATGGCTTTTGTGACAACTGGCTCGAAAATGTGCTTTATTGCCTCGAATGGAACCATTTCCCTTGATGATGCAGTTTCACCAGAGTACACTCCTTTCAGTCCAACCACTCCAATAATGTTGCCTGGCTTCGCGTAATCGACAATTTCTCTTTTTGCGCCGTTGTAAACTGAAACCTGCTGGACCCTGACCCATTTCTTCAAACCATTCATATATAAGTCCATTCCCTGCTGAAGTGTGCCTGAAAAAAGTCTGCCTGCAGCCACTTCTCCAGCGTGCTTGTCCATCACGATTTTTGTTGTTACAAAAGCAACAGCCCCGTCCGGACTGCAGTTCGACAATGCCTGGCCGTCTTCAGATTCAATATCGCCGTGCCAGATTTTAGGCACCCTGTATTTTTGGGCGTCCTTAGGATTAGGATGATGCTTCACAGACATGTTGAGGACAACTTTATGGAGGGGCGCTTTTTTTGCAAGCTCTTTGAACGTGTCATTTTGGTAGGCTTCTATTACATCCTTGAATGTTATTCCGTGCTTCTGCATGTAAGGAATTGACAATGCCCATTTATGGAATGCCGAGCCGAATGCAACACTTCCTTCAGCAACATTGGACTGCCATTTTTCGCCGTATTCCTTCTCCGCAAGCTGTCTTATGAGCACATTGATATTGTTGATAATCTTGATGAATCTCTCCTGCATCTGTTCCGGAGTGAGCTGAAGTTCTTTTATCAAGCGGTCAACCTTGTTGATGAAAAGTACGGGCTTAACCCTCTCGCGCAGTGCCTGCCTGAGCACAGTTTCCGTCTGCGGCATTATTCCTTCTGAAGCACAGCACAGCACTATTGCGCCGTCTATTGCTCGCATCGCTCTTGTGACATCTCCCCCAAAATCAATATGCCCGGGAGTATCTATGAGGTTAATCAGGTATTCCTCTCCTTCTACTTCATGCACCATGGAGACATTTGCAGCATCAATTGTGATTCCTCTTGTCTGCTCATCCTCGTGAAAGTCAAGCGCCAGCTGTCTTCCTGCAAGCTCTTCAGAAATCATTCCTGCTCCTGCAAGCAAATTGTCTGAAAATGTTGTCTTGCCGTGATCAATGTGGGCGCAGGTGCAGATATTTCTTATTTTTTCCGGCTTGTCCATCAGCTTCGTTATCCTGTCAACCATCCTTTCAGACATTTTTCCACCTAGAATACGTGCCTCTCATGCACTGTCCTGTAGCTGTGAATCTCGTCTTTCTTGAACCAGAGTTCAATTTCTTTTTTTGCATCATCTTTGTTTCCGGAAGCATGAATCAAATTTGCAATTGCTCTTTTTTTTGCATCAACCCATTCTGCTGAATGATGAGAAAAATCCCCTCTTATTGTTCCAGGAGGGGCAACTTTCGGAATTGTGCTTCCCACAAGTTTTCTCACAACTTCAACCGCCTCAACTCCTTCAACAACCATTGCAACAACAGGCCCTGAAGTGATGAATTCTTCCAAATACTGATACATCTTCTTGCCGATGTGCTCTGCATAATGCTTCTTCGAGAAATCTTTCGTAATCCAGACCATTTTCATTGCAGAGATTTTCAGGCCAGCGTCTTCAAATCTGCTGATTATCTTGCCAGCGAACCCTCTTTCAACACCATCCGGCTTGATCATAACGAATGTTCTTTCAAGCATTTTTTTCCTCTTGTTTTGATTTTTTATTGTTTAATGCTCTGCATTTATCTGTTCTTCTGCCTGCACACTGCTCTTTACTGTTTTTTTCTGATACTCTCCTGTCCACTTGTGCTCTCTGGGCTTTCTGTTGAGCTTCAGCAGATTTTTCTCGCACTTTGTACCACAAAAATAATGAATCTTCCCGTCCTTCTTCACATACATCTTTCCTGTGCCAAGCGACATTTCATACGCGCAAAAACTGCATTTGACCATTCTTCATCACCAATTAATTTTAGCTAGCCTCATACTATCTGCCTTTATTTTCTCCCAATCTTCTGCCCGCAAAACTCATCGTCTTTTCTGAGTCAGTTTCTGGGCTTCAATTTCTGTTTCTCTCAGCATCAGTATATCCCCTATTCTGACGGGACCTTTGACATTTCTTCTTAGTATTTTGTTTTTGTCGTACCCATCAAGGATCTTGCATCTGACTTGAACTGCTTCTCCTCTAGTGCCTGTTCTTCCAATAAGTTCTTCAACTTTCGCAGGCACTGCAGGGGTGAAATTAACCGAGGATTTCTTGGCTTCTTCTGCTTTCGGCTTTTCAGCCCCCCTCTGTTCTGCCTGTGCATTGTCCCTTATTCTGTCAGCCATTTTTCATTCACCAGTTTACACCTTGACTTTTTCATTTATTTCCTTAACCAGAGACTTTGCTTCTCCTTCCTGAACTATAGCAACACTTACTGTTGGAACATTTATTCCAGCAGCTGCACCAAGCTCGGATTTGCTTGGCACTTCTACGCAGGGAACTCCTTTTTCCTCGCAGATAAGAGGGAGGTGCATAACTATTTCAGGCGGACTCACATCTTTTGCAATAGCAACGAGCTTTGCAGTGCCTTTCTCAACTGCTTTTGTGACCTCATTTGTACCCTTTCTGATTTTTCCTGTTGCCTTTGCAGATTCAATTGCTTCATAAACTTTTTCAACAATTTCCTTTGAAATCTGAACACCTACCATTTTGATTCCTCCTTCATTTTGAAATATTCTGAAACCGCATCCTAAATTGATTGTAATTCTTCGAGGGAACTTAGAAAAAACCCTCCTTCGTCTTCGGATTTCTCCCCAGACTCATCATTCATAGGATGTTTTGAGAGAAAAAGCGGTTGTTTATAAAGGTTGTTGTTTTTGAAAAATTTTGTGTGATTTTGATGTTGCTCTATTTAGTATTTAGTATATTGCCCTATTTAATCACATCCCACTCTGCTTCTGATAATAGGCAACAGATTCGACAAAATCTTCCCTTGTGAATTCAGGCCAGTTTTTTTTTGAGAAATGAATTATTGCATCGCTCGAATCCCAAAGCAAGAGACCCTTCAGTTTTGTTCTCGGGCCTGTTGAGATTATGAGTTGCGGGGGGAGAAAGTAAGAGCTGTATGTTTCTTCCTTGATTGTTTCCTTTTCAATCATTTCAGGATCAAATTTCCCTGCCTTGATTTTTCTCGCAATCAGCCTGCAGGCATCCAATATTTCATCCTGTCCGTCGTAGTTTACGCAGAAATTAACAAAAAACTTATCGTAATCCTTTGTTTCTTCTATTATTTGCTTTATCGAGTCAACAATCCTTCCAGGGAGATCGTACCATTTGCCCAGAATAGATACCTTTATTCCTTTATTGTGAATTAGCTCAGCGCCTTTCAATGAGTTGAGAAAGTCTGAAAGAGAGTCGAGCAGGAACTGTGCATTTTCTTTGCTGAGAAATTCATTCGGCAGAACATACAGAGTCAATATTGGAATCTTGAGGTTTGTCTGCGCTGTAATTATTTCCTTGACTTTTTCGAATCTCCTGCTGTAGGCCTCTTCAATTGTTGCTCCTGTTTTTTCAGCCCAGGTTTCAGTGCCCCTCATATTAACTGCAATGTGCTGTGGAAACTTTGAATAGGTTATTTCTTCTTCCATTCATTATTTCATATCCAAAAAATTATATAAAACTTGTTATTATTCAGAGGATATGAGTTCGATAATATATGTTTTGCTTAACAGCTTTTCAGGAACGGAATTGATGCTTTTTGCAATAGCTCTTGTTGCGCTTGCAATAGGCAGCTACACTGATTTCAGGAAAAGGGAAGTTCCTGACTGGATGAGTTACTCATTTGTTTTCATAGCCCTTGGCATCCGGCTCATTTATTCAGCAATAACTTTTGACTGGATGTTCTTCGTGTACGGCATTCTCGGATTTTTCGTGTTTCTGGGAATTGCCCTGCTGATGTTTTATACAGGCCAGTGGGGTGGTGGCGATGCAAAAGTGCTTGCAGGCATTGGCGCAGCCATAGGATTGAAATTTTCCCTTGACTCAATGCTGATTGCTTTTGTCATCAACACAATCATCATAGGAGGGCTTTACGGCTTGGTTTATTCTTTCTATCTGGCATCCAGGAATCGCAGTAAGTTTTTCAGGAAATTTTGGAGTCTGTTGTCAGACAAAAAGATAAAGTCCAAGCAAAAAACCGCGCTCATTGTGACGGTTCTGCTGTT
>DATDSP010000012.1:0-9172 GCA_035291205.1 Candidatus Nanoarchaeia archaeon
AAAACCTAACAAATAATATTAAAAAAACCTAACAAATAATATTAAAAAAACCTAACAAATAATATTAAAAAAACCTAACAAATAATATTAAAAAAACCTAACAAATAATATTAAATGTCAGAAATTGCTCTTGACGCAATCTGCGATGCTTCAGCACGCAGTAAAGACGAGCAATTTATGAGCATGCTCAAAAACTCCGCTGCACGCTTTGTAATTCAGTGCGGAGTTTTTGACAAATTTAGGTTTTCTATTATAATAAAATTTGCTGATTTAAAAAGTGGAAAATGGAAAGAATAAAATTTGCACATTTGGCGGACTGCCATATCGGCGGCTGGAGGGATGAAAAACTCAGGGATATTGGAATAAAATCATTTTCAAAAGCAGTTGACTTGTGCATTGATGAAAAAGTTGATTTTGTTGTTATTGCAGGAGATTTCTTCAACACATCAGTTCCCGGCATTGAAGGGCTGAAGGAAGCTGCAAAGAAACTCAGGGAGCTGAAGATGAATGAAATTCCTGTTTATCTCATTGCAGGAAGCCATGATTTCTCTCCCAGTGGGAAAACAATACTTGATGTTCTTGAACAGGCAGGTCTGTGCATTAATGTTGCAAAAGGAAAAGTTGTCGACAGCAGACTTCAGCTCAATTTCACTGTTGACAGAAAAACAGGAGCAAAGCTCACAGGACTGCCTGGAAAAAAAGGGATGCTGGAAAAGCAATATTATGCGTCTTTGCTTAATGATAACCTCGAATCAGAGGATGGCTTCAAGATTTTTCTCTTCCACACCGCAGTGAGTGAAGTAAAAAAACAGGAGCTTGAAAAAATGGATTCTGTCTCAGTTTCTTTTTTTCCCAAAAAATTCAATTATTATGCCGGAGGCCACGTCCACATTGTTGATACTTCAGAAATTGGCGAATACAAGAACATTGTCTATCCCGGCCCAACTTTTCCAAATAATTTTTCTGAACTTGAGAAGCTCAATGCAGGAGGATTATATATTGTTGAAGCGGTAAAGAAAAACAGCGCATGGGATGTAAGCAAAAAATTCTGCCCGATAAAACTTGTTGATGTCAATTCAATAAAAATTGACTGCGAGGGAAAAACTCCTGCCGAAATAAGAAACGAACTTTTGAGAAAAATTGAAGGAAAAAAATTCACCAATACCATCAGCCTGATAAGGCTCTTCGGCAAGATTCGGGAAGGCAAAATCACAGACATAAATCTCAACGAGGCATTTTCACTTCTCTATGAAAAAGAAGCTTACTTTGTGATGAAAAACACTTATTCCCTTTCATCCCCCGAATTTGAGGAAATAAAATTTGACACTTCAAAATTCGAGGATATCGAGGAGGCAATTGTTGGCGAGCACGCTGGAAAAATAAACATTAGTCCTGCTGTAAATGAAAATGAGAAAAATGATATTGAAAAAAAAGAATTCATCAAAAGCCTCTTCAGCATCCTCAGCAGGGAAAAGCTTGAGGGTGAGAGAAATCAGGACTTCGAGAAAAGGCTTTGTGCTGAAATCAGGGAATCGCTTGATTTGTGATTGATGACTTTGTTATGGAAAAGCTTAGGGCAAGCGGAAATCCTCGGATAACAAGTATGTTAAAATTGCTGTCAGGAAAAATAAGCTGTGAAATTGCGGATAAAAACCCTCAGATGATTCTGGAACAAAAATTCAGGTATGTTGATCCAAGATACCGCAACTGCAAGGGAATTTATCGTCTAAGCGAAACAAACGCAGACTACAGGAAATTCCTGGAAGAACAAAGAAAATTGCACGGCAACGGTTCTAAAATTAATATTCTTTGAATATTCTTGCTTAGACTTTTTACTTAGACGCTTTAAAACTACTTCTTCCCAAAATAAAACATCTTTTCTATAGCAACATCCTTTGGGCCATAACCCCCGCTTCTTGGATGATCTGATTTCGCTCCCTGATCAAAAGAACCTCTTGATTCGTTCAACGCTGCCTGCGTATGTGAAGCAGGCTCATTCATTATTATTTCTTTGGCGGGTTCAGGTTTTTGCTCAGCAGTTTCCTGTTTTTCAATTCCTTGTTCTTCTCGTGCTTCAACCTTTCTCTTGATTATCACAGGTTCTTTTTTAACTTCGTTCTTTAATCCGGAAAGCTCACCATTCAGCTTATTGATTTCCTTAATCATCTCATCCATCTTCTGCTTTACAAGAATAAACTCCCTCATTATCTTCGCATTGTTGTCTTCAATTATTTTTGAGAATTCTTCCCTCATTTTGTCATCCTCTTTTTCAGCACTTTTTTTGTTTATATCAATCCCTAAAATTTCCATTGCTCTTTTTTCAGCATCACTCCTTGATGCAGCAACGCCGTTCTTCAAAAGCTCGTGCGACAGCGTATCCAACCTGTTTTTTGCCTCAACATCCAGTTCCATAAAGCGCATTAAGCTATTTTGGTATAAATAATTTTTGATGGTGCAGTAGATATTTTTTGTTTGACCAGGCTCTGTCCTAAATGCAGGTTAGCATCAATTTCGTGAGCTTTACTCAATATATGCAACGAAGCTGACAGAGGGAGGGCTCCTACGGAGATGTCAGCTCGGTTATGAAAGAAGCGGAAAGCGAACTGATGCTAACCCGAGCGAATGCGAGATTTAGGACAGAGCCGTTTAACCAGCATGTGCATAGCATCCTAAGGTCAAAATTCAATCCGTAAGTATCAGCGACGAGCGTCGCGAGGGGTGGCTCCCTACGGGAACGCAGCTCCATTGTCATTCACGTCGAGAATTTTGAAGATGCTATGCACATACTTTAACCAGATACATTTTTAAAATCTCTTATTTTTATCAAAGTAAAATGCTCATCGGAATAGTCGGAAAGGCAAATGTTGGTAAATCAACTTTCTTCAAAGCACTTACTTTGGGGGATGTGTTGATAGCAAACTATCCTTTTGCAACAATCAAGCCAAATTCAGGAGTTGCTTATGTAAAAATTGACTGCATAGACAAGGAATTTGGCAGGCAATGCAACCCAAGAGAAGGCTTCTGCATTGAGCACAAGCGCTTTGTTCCTGTTCAGATTATTGATGTAGCAGGGCTTGTTCCAGGAGCCCACGAAGGAAAGGGCCTTGGCAACCAGTTTCTCGATGATTTGAGGCAGGCAGATGTGCTCATTCACGTAATTGATTTGGCAGGAGCCACAAATGAAAAAGGAGAGCAAGTAGAGCCAGGAAGCTACGACCCTGCAAATGACATAAAATTCCTGGAAATTGAGCTGGATATGTGGTATCTTGGCATTCTAAAAAAAAGCTGGGAGAGATTCTCAAAGCAGATGCAGATGGAAAAAAAACAGCCGTACAGGGAAATTGCAAAGCAGTTTTCCGGATTGAAAGTCACAGAAAATATGGCGAAGGAAATAATCGCGAAGCTAAACCTGAATGAAGAGGACGCTACAAAATGGACTGAAGAAAATTTGCATCAATTTGCTACTGAACTCAGAAAATCAACAAAGCCGATGATAATTGCAGCGAACAAAATTGATGTTCAAGTTGCATCATCAAATCTTCAAAGATTAAAAAAAGAATTTCCTGAGCATACAATAATTCCCTGCAGTGCAGAATCCGAGCTCGCATTAAAGGAAGCGAACAAGGCGGGGTTGGTAAAATACATTCCAGGAGAAAAAAATTTTGAAATTGTTGACGAAGCAAAATTGAGCAGCAAGCAAAAAGGAGCTCTTGCTTTTATCAGGGAAAACGTGCTGGAAATAAATAATTCAACAGGAGTCCAGCAAATAATAAACTCAGCTGTTTTTGATTTATTGGGATGCATTGCCGTCTATCCGGGAGGAGTAAACAAGCTTGAAGATCAGTATGGCCGGGTTTTGCCAGACTGCTTTTTGATGCCTCCAAATTCAACAGCTCTTGATTTTGCTTTCAAGCTTCACACCGATTTCGGCAAAAATTTTATAAGAGCAGTTGATGTAAGGAAAAAAATACCTGTTGGCAAAGAGCACAAGTTGAATCATTGCGATGTGATAGAAATTTTTGCAGGAAGGTAATGAAGGCAATATGAATCAAAAACTCAGAATAGGAATGTTCACAGAAGTTTACAAGCCCTGCCTTAATGGGGTTGTTTATTCTCTGGAAGCCTCAAAAAAAGGACTTGAGAATATTGGAAGCGAAGTTTCTGTTTATGCTCCACAGTACGGGGGTTATTCTGACAAAGAAAAAAAAATTTACAGGTGCTCATTCATTCCATTGCGTGCAAAATACTATGGTATTGGATTTCCATCCACTTTCAGCAGGGAAGCAAAACAAACCGCATCTGGACTTGAAGTAATTCATGTGCATCATCCCGGATTTGGGGGAATAACAAAATACGGTGCGGGCATCGCAAAAAAACGAAACATTCCTCTTGTGCTGACGAGCCATACCCAGTACATGGAGTACAGCCATTATGTTCCATTCTACCAGCCATTTGTCAAGGAACAAATAAGGAAAACAGTTGAGAGATTTGGAAACAAATGCGATTGCATAATATCCCCTTCTGCAAAAATCAAGGAAATGCTCTCTTCAAGATATGAAATTAAAACCAGAATAGAAATTGTTCCAAACTCGATTGACACTGAACTTTTCAAGCGCCGAAATTCTGAACAGCTGAAGAAAAAGCTCAGGCTGAAAAATAAGCCTGTCCTGATATTCTCAGGAAGACTTGAGAAAGAAAAGAACATTGATTTTCTTATAAGATCTTTTGCAGAAATAAGAAAGGCAGGAAACTATGCAAAGCTTCTCATTGTTGGAGACGGTTCTGAAAGAGATGCCCTGCAAATGCTGGCAAAACAGTTCGGATTGGAAAATGAAATAATATTCACAGGAAAAATTCCCCACAATGAAATGCCCTTCTACTACAGCTGTGCAGACATGTTTATCACAGCATCAAAAACCGAAGTGCATCCATTGACTGTTCTTGAGGCAATGTCTGTTGGCTTAGTTCCTCTTGGCTTGAATGCCCCTGGAGTTGGCGACATAATTGCAGATAATAAAAATGGAATTCTTGTCGGCGACGAAAATGAAAAATCCTTTGCAGATGCAGTTATCAATGTGCTCGAAAACCCAACCAGATTCGGAGTTCTCTCAAGAAATGCAAAGACAGCATCAGAGCAGTATTCAATTGATAGACTGGCTGGGAAACTTTATAAGCTCTATCTTGAACTGATTCAGGAGAAGCGGTAATTGCGAATGGCTGTGAAACGATTATTGCGAAATGGCAAAGGATAATGCAAAATGAAAAAAGAGGAAAAGCTCAACATAGGAATGTTCTGCGAAGTGTATAAACCAGTGGTTAACGGGGTTGTTTATTCTATTGACGCTTCAAAAAGAGGGCTTGAGCAGCTTGGGCATAATGTGCATGTATTCACGACAGGACATAAGGGGTACAAGGATATTGAGTCAAACATATACCGCTGTCCTTCAATCCCTCTTCGTGCAAAATACAAGATGGGGCTGCCAATTCTTCCCATTCTTTTTGGAAAAAAAGCAGTGAGTGCATTGCAGAATCTTGATGTTGTTCACTGCCATCATCCTTATGTTATTGGAAAATTCGGGGCAGGCATTGCAAAAAGGAACAATGTGCCTTTAGTTTTCACAAGCCACAGTCAGTATGAAGAGTTCAGCTATTACATCCCATTTCATCAGAAGCTCACAAAGAGATTCATAAGATGGTCCATTAGAAGCTTTGCAAATAAATGTGATGTGGTGATTGCACCAGCTCCGAGAATAAAAGAAATTCTAATTGAGAGGTACAAGATAAAGGCTCCAATATCAATTATTCCGAATGCAATTGACTTGGAAATTTTCAGGAATCTTAATCCTTACATTGTCAGAAGAAAGTACAATCTGCACAACAAGAAAGTTTTGATGTACGCAGGCAGGCTCTCGAAGGAGAAGAATCTCCAATTTCTCCTTAGGACATTTAAAGAAGTCAGCGGGAGAAACAGCGAAACAGTGCTTATGCTCGTAGGTGATGGTCCTGAAAGAAAAAATCTTCTCAGGCTCGCAAAGAAATTAGGAATAACCAAAAATGTGATTTTTACAGGTTTTGTTGGAAATGAATGGCTTCCACAGTATTATGCATCTGCTGACATCTTCACAATAACCTCAAAAGCTGAAGTGCATCCCCTGAGCGTAATTGAGGCAATGGCTTCAGGCACTCCTGTTGTTGCAATAAACGCAGGTGGAGTGGCTGATGTAATTACTGATAATGTTGACGGCATTCTTACAAGCAGCAGTATGCAGGATTATTCAGAAAAATTAATTGCCCTGCTCAATAATGAGAGTCTTCAGAAAAAACTTTCAAGGCAGGGCTTGAAAACAGTCAGGCAGTATTCATTTAATACAGTTGCAGAAAAACTTTTTGAGCTTTACCAGTCCTTGAGAAGAAAATGATGAATGATGAGTATATGCCGAATAAAACATGCGGCAGGATGCAGGGCAAAAAATGGTACAGACAATAATCTATCTGATACTTCTGATATTAATACTGCTGGTGATTTTTGCTCTATTTTACTGGGTCTATTTTTACATCAACTGCTATTATGGCTTTTGGTCTCAGGATGGCATAATAAGAAACAGCCGGCGAAGCAGAAGCAATGTCGCAATAACTTTTGATGATGGGCCTTCTGAGTACACTGAGAAGATTCTTGATGTGCTGAAGAAAAAGAAAGCCAAGGCAACATTTTTCCTGGTGGGAAAAAACATGGAAAAATATCCCGAAATTGCGAAGAGAATAGTCAGGGAGGGCCATGAAATCGGGAGCCATTCATACGAGCACATACAGCTTTTTCCAAGAACAGCAAAAACTCTTGTCGGGCAGATTGAGAAAAATGAAAGCATTATAAAAAAAATCACCGGGAAAAAGCCAAAATACTTCAGGCCTCCCAGAGGAACTTATGACCAAAAGCTCCGAAGAATTCTTGTCAGCAGGGGATATAAAATCATTCTATGGACAATTTCTTCCCAGGACTGGAGAAATCCAGGAACTGAACAGATAGTCTCAAGGGCCACAAATGAACTCAGAAATGGAGACATAATTCTCTTCCACGACGGAATAATTTATCCCTGGGGAACGAGCAGACAGCAGACAATTGATGCCCTTCCAGAAGTTATTGATGAAATTAAAAGAAAAAAATTAAAACCAGTCAAGCTTAGTGAGCTGTTAAATGAAAGAAAAAAATAAATCTGCACAGGAGAATATTTTTAATCTTCCTAATCTCTTGACCTTGATTAGACTTCTTTTACTTCCATTATTTGCCTTTTTCGCTGTGAACAGGAAACCACTGCCAGCAGCAATACTGATAGTGATAATAGGTTTGTTGGACGTCGCTGATGGATACATTGCAAGGAAATTCAGTGCAACAAAATTCGGAGCGGTATTCGATATGGCTGTTGACGCAGTTACACAAGTATCTGTTTTTTTGATTTTAATATACTCAAATTATCTTCCATTGCTGGCTTTGATTCCTTTAGGAATTTTTGTCGCATCAGGCATAGTTTCATGCTATCTTTTTTTTAGGTATAACTTCGGCGGGCGGGAAACAACATTTCTTGCACATCTTGTCGGAGTAGTTGCGTACATTCTTATTATTGCTTCATTGTTCAATTTTTATGTTGTGCCATTGCTGGTTATTGAAACAATACTCGTAGTACTGCGGGTAATAGAATATTACACCAGATGAATTGGTTGATTGCGGATATTATGCACCATTAGCCATTGCCTTCCATCTCAACAATCTGATTTATCTCATCTTCTGTCAGGGAGCATCCATTAAGCTTGACGCCCCATAACACACTCTCCAGCAAGGTTTTTTCCGGCTGTTTGAAACCATCTTTTTCAGGAAGATAGCTGTTAAGAATTCCAAGCCTGTAAGCTATTATTGCCAGTTCAGCAGATCTTATCACTTTGATATTCTTTGTTTCTTCCTGAAATGCATTTATTTTGTCCTTGTTGTATTGTATGGGTGAATGAAATTTTTTTCTCATGTGCTTTACAAGAGAGTCAGCATCTTCTATGAGCAGCCGTGTTGTTCTTTCATCAATCACCACATAATTTGTCTCAAGCATCTTTGCAGCCACAAGTGAAGACATCTCGCCATAGTGCACTATCTTGACTGGATTTTTTCTGCAAACAAATATTGAATTTGCGATATTCAGCAGTTCTTCTGTTTTTGCCTGAATTTTGTCTGAGGGCATAATCTTTATTGTTTCAGCACGTATGTTTCTCATTACCTGCAAAGCCTCGAACTTGAACTTTCTTGTTTCAATCGGCTTGTCTATAAGCTCTGCCCTGACATTTTCCGTGATGTAAAATTCTCCGCCAAATTTCTGCTTCAACGGCTCCAGAGTCCACAGAAGATTGTTTATTGTCAAGCTGATTATTGGTCCTGCATCGAAAACAAGGGCTCTCATTTTTTTCACTTCATTTTTACTTCATACTGCTTCATGTTGAATATTTCCCTGGCAACAGCCATTCTTTGCTGTGCACTTACTTTTGGAGCAGCGTAATCTGAAATTCTTGTTTTGCCGACATAAGACATAAGCTCCCATTGTGAAATTCCAAGTATCTCAGATGCTTGTCCAATTGAAATTCCGTGCTCATAAATTTTTCCACCTTTCTTTATTCTTGCCTGCCTGAAAACCTCGTCGATGTAAAGCTTGAGCTTCGTGTCTTTTTCAGAAATTATCTTAAACAGCTTCTGCATATTTTTATTAAATCCTTCCATGTCATTCCCTGCAATAAATCTGATGCTCTCATGCATATTCAATTCTATCCGAGGATCAATCTTTTTCTCACGCTCAATTATCTTTGAAATGGCGTAAATTGCAATTGCAAGCGATATAGATTCCTTGTCCTGAAACATTCCCGCATCATGTATTGTATGATTGCTTAGCTCCTTCAGCAACGAAATATCCTTTCTCTTTAGTGCTTTCAATGAATCCTTCAGAACACTGATGAAATCCTCCTTTAGCTCATCGATATGGCCCATAACCTTGCTCATTTTATTTGACTAGGCAAGGATACTCCACAGACTTTAGTCTGTAGAGGAATTGCCTTGCATTTCCTCCGTAAAGTTTTTCTAACATTTTGATTATAATAAGAGTGCGCAACGGATTTTTGGCGCGCGCACCCAAATTTTTCGCAA
>DATDSP010000013.1:0-5077 GCA_035291205.1 Candidatus Nanoarchaeia archaeon
AGGCATAAAGCCTTACTTCGTGGCACGCCCAATGGCAAGCAAGCCACGAACAGTGCAGCTGAACAACGTGAATGCTGCACAACTTTTGGTCAAGCTTTTTGTAAAAGGTTGGTTGCCATCGGCTCGCATTTCTATGTGTCATCGATGGAAAAAATTCCCATTGCAACAACCCTTTCGTGAGTTGGCGCCGAATATAAGCTGGATTTCACTGCGTTCAATCCAGCGATGAGGTTTTGATTTTTCCAAAACGAAGTGAAGGAAAAATCCCTTATTTTTTCCCAGGTTTTTTGTGCCGACTCGCAGAGGAGGTCACCAAAAAAGCTGATGCTCGCAATATTGATGGCAACTACAGACCTGCCAATGCAGATTTCCCACTTAGCTTGACAGCACCAACAAATAAAAAATTATTTATACTTTCAATTCACCAAGAGAGAATATGACAATAAAAATAGGATCAGCCGGCAGTTCCGGGCTTGGAAATCTTAAAGGGGTGGAACACTGCAAGGAACTTGGATTGCAGGCAATGGAAGTTGAATTCACTCACGGCGTTAATATGGGCAATGAAATGGCATAGCAGGTGGGGGATTTAGCAGGAAAACTTGGCATTGATTTGAGCATTCACTGTCCTTATTTCATCAACCTTCTTTCCGAAGAAAAGAAAAAAGTTGAGGCATCAAAAAAAAGAATTCTTGACAGCTGTGAAAGAGGACATTACCTTGGAGCAAAGTACATTGTTTTTCACGCTGCGTATTACCTCAAGCTTTCAAAAGAGCAGGCGTACAGGCAGACAGGGGAAGCCATAAAAGACATTATGCACGAAACAAAGAAAAAAGGATGGAATGTAATTCTTGCTCCAGAAACTTCAGGAAAGTTCAGCCAATTCGGAGATATGGCTGAGGTTTTGAGCCTGCACAAAGAATTGAAGTGCGGATTCTGCATAGATTTTGCACATCTGTACGCAAGAAATCAGGGAAAAATTGATTACGCTGAAATCTTTGACAAGCTTAAGGGCGTAAAGCACATTCATTCGCATTTTTCAGGCATAAATTATGGACCAAAAGGAGAAAAAAACCATATTCGAATGACTGAAAATTTTTTTCTGCCGCTTGCAAAAGAAATCGTAAAGAGGAAAGTTGACATTACGCTAATAAATGAAAGCCCAATGCCGTTTCCTGATGCTGTCCTGATGAAGAAAATCATTGACAAATTGATGTAAGGAATAATTGATGTAAGGAATAGATGAGGCAAGAAAATGAAAAAAATAATCATTGACACAAACTTTCTGATGATACCAGCGCAGTTCAAAGTAGATATCTTTTCAGAGATAAGGAGAATATGCGACTTTCCTTACGAGCTTCATGTACTGGACAAAACCATTGATGAGCTTGAAACAATAAGAGTCAAAAGCTCAAGAGCATCACTGAAGGACAAGAAGGCGGCAGGCCTTGCGTTGAAGCTGATAGAAACAAAGGACATCAATGTGATGCCGACTGAAACATACAAGATAGATGTTGATTCCATCATTCTCGACATGGCAGATCCAAAGAATTGGATTGTCGCGACACAGGATGCTGAGCTGAAGAAAAGGCTGAGGCTGAAGAAAGTAAAAACAATAACTCTCAGGAAGAGGCAGAAACTTGAGATTGTGGAATGAAAATGGGGAAGTGGAAAAGCCTGAAGGAGATGATTTCTTATTCAGAGGGGGGAATATTCAGCAGGGTGTTAAGCAAAGGTAAAAGCCAGCTCACATTGTTCTGCATAGCAGAAGGCACTGAGATATCCGAACACACTTCAACAAGGGAGGGGTTCGTCCATGTGATTGAAGGCAGAGGAGTATTCACCCTTGCAGGCGAAGAAATAAGAATGCTTCCAGGTGTGATAATTTTTCTCAGCAAAAATATTAGGCATTCTCTTAAAGCTGAGGAAAACACTTCTTTTTTGTTGTTGCTCTCAGAGTAAGCCATAAACCCCTAGCCCACAGTATGTGCATAGCATCCTTAAGGTCAAAATTCCATAAAACAATTTTATCGACGAGCGTTGCGAGGGGTCGCTCCCTACGGGAACGCAGCTCCATCATCATTCACGTCGAGAATTTTGAAGATGCTATGCACATCCAGCCCACAGAAATCTTTTTAAACCCATCTCGAATTTCTACTCTGAAAGGTGTATTTTATGTTCTACAAGACTGAATTGAAGGATAACATCAGAATGCCTCCAAGCCATTTTGGAATGCCTCTGGAAGAGGCAATGGTCAAGAGGATAAAGAAGAAGTACGACGGATTTATTGACAAGAACTTCGGGGTAGTCATAGATGTGTCCGGAGTGAAAAAAATAGGAGAAGGAGTGATAATTCCCGGCGACGGCGCAATATATTACGAGACAACTTTTGAATTGCTGACATTCAAACCCGAGCTTCAGGAAGTGGTCTTTGGAAAAATAAAGGATATCGCGGACTTCGGAGCATTCATTAACATAGGGCCTATGGAGGGAATGATTCATGTATCACAAACAATGGATGATTTTGTGTCTTACAGCAAAGACAAGGTTTTGCTTGGAAAAGACTCGAAAAGAAGCTTAAAAGTGAATGACATTTGCAAAGCAAGAATAATAGCTATATCATTTAAGGACATTGGCAATCCAAAGCTTGGCCTGACGATGAGACAGCCTGGCTTGGGAAAACTTGAATGGATTGCTGAAGATGAGAAAGAAGGAGAAAAGCCAAAAGAAACAAAGGAAAAGAAGGAGAAAAAAAATAAGTGATGAAAAATGATGAGAAAAAAAGCCTGCAGGAATGACAAGTATTTTGTTGAAGGGGATGAATGCCCAATCTGCCACAGCTCAAACTTCAGCACAAACTGGCAGGGAAGATTATTCATATTTGATACAAAAAAATCAACAATTTCTCAAAAAATAGGCACTCCCAAAGAAGGAGAATACGCGATAAAGGTGAAATAATATGAATGTGAAGCTCCTAAACAAGAGGGACGAACCCCTTTTTTCAAGAACCTACCTTGATGCTGAAATAGATTTCGGAACCGCAACCCCATCAAGAAACGATGTTAAGCAGTCAATTGCCTCAGCTTCTTCGTCAACACCAAATCTTGTTGCTGTGCACAGGATTGAACAGAAATTTGGGAACAAAAAGGCAAGAGTCAAGGCTTATGTTTACAAGGATGAGAATTCGTTGAAGGAAATTGAAATATCAGCAATTCTCGAGAGGGGAACAAAGAAGGAAAAAAAAGCACAATGATTGCAATTGGCAAATGACGGGAATGAAAAATGGCAGCAGCAAAAGACACAAAGAAGGAAAAGAAAAAGGTCAGGACATTAAGCTCGCTCTACAGCATATCAGGAAACAAGATTGAAAGAAAAAACAGGTTCTGCCCGAAGTGCGGTCCAGGGTTCTTCATGGGCAACCATTTGAACAGAGTGTCCTGCGGAAACTGCGGATTTACTGAGTTCAGGAAGAAGTGAGTTTTTTCCCCACTACTTCTTTTTGCTCTTCTTCTTTTTCCTGCTTTCAGAACTCTTCTCAATCAATTTCTTGTAGGCAATCCAGATTAAGACAACAAGGTCAATAAACAATCCGATTATTCTCAACAGTTTGCTCTCAAAGGCAAAGGACCTTGCTGTTCCATAGAACAACAGCAGAATGCCGCCGAACATAAATCCAGTTCCAATGAATTCAACAGGCCAGAACACTCCGGCGATTATTGCAATGAGCGCAATTGGTGTTATTATAAAATAAATATCCCTGTTGTAGATGTCCTGGGATTTCTGATACTGTTTATTGCAGAAATCACAACTCTTGTACATTTGGCATCCAGAAGCATTGTAGTCAAATTTTGCATAACCTCCCCCGGCAGTGCAGTTGTCGTATGCAGGGCCGAAATCATAACTGCAGAGATTTGCAGGCGCTTCCCTTACAGGATAAGGTTTTGGATAAATCTCTGATTTGCAGTAAGATTCATACTTGGGTTCAGGATAAAAATAGTCAACAGATAACCCGATGAGAAGCGCGAAGATGACTGCAATTCCTGCTGTTATAGCTATTTGTTTCAGGTTTGCCATTATTCCTCATTTTCCCTGCCTTGAAAAACAAGAAGGTCTTCAGTTGTCAATTTCTTACCTCTTCGTATTTTTTCAGCTATATTAGCTTCTTTTTCTTTTATTGTTCTCCACTCTTTTTCTTTCCGTTCGATCTTGGTTTCTTCAATGTGCTCATTGATTTTCCTGCCAATATCATTTGCTTCAGCAAGCTTCCTCTTCAGGAAATCATTGGCTTCTTTGAATTTCTTCTTGAGTTCGCTGAATTTGTCATTGGCCTCTTTTTCCTTTTCCCGAAGCTCATCGATTTTTGTTGTTGCAGAGACCATCTCCTCGTGCCTTGCCTGGCTTTCTTTCGCCAAACTCTGGATTTTTGCGTGCACATCCTCGGATTGCTTCTTCAGCACGTTGATTTCCCTTGAAATAGCATTATTTTTCTCATACACCTTATTCAGCTCTTCAGCTTCAGAATATTTTTTCTTCATCTCCTTTATTTTTTTCATTGCCTGCTGTTCCTTGTCGAATGACATCCCAGAAGTTTCAATCTGCATCTCAAGATGTTTTATTTCCCTTTTTACGGAAGCAGGATCAAAATCAATCTTGTGTTTCTTGACAACCTCTTTTTTTTCTTCATTGGATTTCTTTGCTTCCTCAATTTTTTCCTTCAATGAATCAAGAATCCCTTTCCTTTCTTCCTTCAGATGCTTTACTTTATCTGTGAATTCATTTCTCTTTGCTTTCTGCTCTCCAGCAAGCTTTATCAGCGATGCAATTTCTCTGCTTACTGCTTCTTTTTTCCCGTACCACCCTTCTTTTTCTTCGTCTATCCTGTTAAGCTCATTTCTAAGAGAATTAATTTCTTCCTTGAATTTGTTGAGCAATTGCCTTAATTCCTTTTGTTCTTCCTGTGTCAGCATTTCTGTCCCTTTAGCGTTGAACCGAATCAAAAATAAAAAAGAAAGTATTTAGCCGAATAAAGCTCCTAAGCCTGCAGCAGCAGTCTCATCACTCTTCTTCTCTTCTTCCTTTT
>DATDSP010000014.1:0-12289 GCA_035291205.1 Candidatus Nanoarchaeia archaeon
ACACTGAACAGCGAGGACGATGCTGGCGAGCGAAGCGAGAGGGTTTCATATTAACCCCAGAATCCTTTCAACAACAAACTTAACTGCCTTGGGCAGATTCTTCTCAGCTTTCTGTAATAAGTGTTTTCTTTTTTCAGAATAATCGCCAAGGATGGATTCCTGCATTTTTTTAATATCAGTTTTGCTCTTTTTCAGAATTTCCTCCTTCTTCTTCGCAAGGGATTTTTCAAATTCTTCAAATTCGCCAATGAGTTCAATCTGCCTTTTTTGCACCTGTTCTTCAGCTTTTTTATTGGCTTTTTCTATCATCTGATGGGACTGCTTTTCCGTCTTCTTTATCTCTTCAAGTATCTGGGCCATAAGGCAGGAATTCGCTGGGATTAATTTTTAAATCTTGTGCTATATACTATATAGAAAGTATTTAGTATATTTTTGTTGTTTGTTGTTAGTTTGTTGTTAATAAAATAATATTTCAATTAAGCTTTAAAATTAATAGTTAAATCTGCCTTAATTTGCTATAAATAACAAAAAATATATATAGTATATTTATTTACTCTTTACTATGGATATCCGTAATGTTCAGAAAACAGGAAACATGTTTTATGTGTACCTGCCCACAAGCTGGTGCAAGAAAAACAGGATAGCACATTCCTCAAAAGTGATTCTTGAACAGGATAATGCCAACAGGCTGATTGTCTCATCGCAGCTCGTTGAAAAGAAACCAAAAAGTCTTGTGCTTTCAATCAAGAGCGATGATATGAATGTTATCCAGAAAATCATAATGTCCTGCTACATAAATCCAACAAATTCATTTAAGATTCACCTGGACAAAGAGCTTAATTTTACAAAGCTGTTGGAGCAGAAAAAACTCCTCAACATAGAATTTGTTGAAATGGATAAGAAGATGATAAATTGCGAATCAGGCATCACTGTTGAGAATCCACAGCATCTGCTAAAGAATATGGTTCACAAGACAAAAAACCTCCTGCAATTGATGATGCACAACTACAACAAGGAAATAATTGAAAGATATGAAGATGAGATTGACAAGAACAAGATACTCGTTGACAAGGCAATAATAACTGCATTTTCCTCCAGCAACACTTCAAAGCTGAAGCTCATTGACCTTTATTATATCTCCCTTCTTTCAAAAAATGTCGAAGAGCTTGTGGATCACTTGATACGATTGGAAAGCAACGAAATTGCATTCTTCAGGTCGCTGAGCGAGATGATTGACGAATTTAAAAAAATAGTTGAGGATCTTGACACAAAATTAAAATTTGACACAGCTACTGACTTCGTGAAAAAGGCTTCTGAAATAAAGGACATAAAAATAGCTGATGCAAAAAGTTATGACAAGAAAATCATAAGGAATTCTATGATAAACATTTCTGAAATCATACTTGATTGGTCAATAACCAGAAAGCTCGAGGAATGATTTATAATTTCTGCAGCTTCGGGTTGTGCGGCTTGAGCACCGGCATAAGTTCAGGTCTCTTTTATTTTATCCTGTTCATCAGGAGCACGAGCAAATCAGCAACTGCAAGAGAGCCTACAACTGCGAAGTTTGCCAATGCAGGAATATTTACAGCAATGAAATAAATCACTGCAACAAGAAAGCCAAAGATGGTTCTTCCTTTTTTTGTTATAGGAGAAGTTAGAGGCTCAATGAGCAGTATGAACGAGAAAAAAAGCATTCCTGCAATTACCTGAAATGCGTAAACCGCAAAATTCTGCGGATTTTTGGTTGCTATATGATGAATTGCTGACAGCACGATGACAGTTGCTACAAAAGGGATCCATTGATGAAACCTTCCAAGCCGATAGACGATAATCAAGCCCAGCAGAAGAAAGCCAAAGTGTATTGATGCCCCCCACCAGGTCTGAGCTGCCTTGCTTCCAAAAAGCACTATTGCAAACAACAGCCCAAAATTTGCGGGGTTGAAAATATGCTTTCCATTGGCAAGAATGAAATGTTTTGAAAGCATTGCTGTGGCTCCTGCAAATAAAAGGATGTACCAGGAGGACAATGGAGGAGAAATCACAAGGGAAATTATCAGGCCTGAAATCACTGCGCTTTCCGGAAAGTAAATTTTCTTGTCCCTGAAATACATTAAAAGCAGGTCAACAGCAACTGTGCATAAAATTGAGATTAATATTTGCGGAACAAAGCTGAATCCGCTGCTGGACAGTGCAACAACTGTCCAGAAAAACAAAATTAGGATAACTAGGTTTTTTGGAGAAGAATAAATTTTTTTGCAAAAAGACAAAAAAGAAAATGAATTTTGCTCCATTCTTGCTCCATTATTATCATGATATACTATTTGCTGTATTACTTATCCTCAGTATACTTATCCTTATTCCTTCTTACTCTTTCACAACAAGCTTGCCCGTCATTCCTCCGTGTCCTGCTCCGCAAAATACAGAGCACCTGAAATCAAAAGTTCCTGTTTTGTCTGCCTTGAATTTGATGACAGTTTCCTTGTTTGGCATAAGCTGCTCCTCAACATTGAAGTCAGGCAGTGAAAAGCCGTGCGTTACATCAATACTTGTTAGTTTCAGGACGACGTCGTCTCCTTTGTTTACTTCAATTGTGTTCGGAATAAATTCCCACTGCTTTGCAGTTATTGTGAATTCCTTAACGGAAACTGTTGTAGTAGGAGCAGCAGTTGGAGTAGTTGAGGCAACAGCTGGTGAAGCAGGTTCTTCGGTTGTTGCCGAAGGCTGAGAAGACGTCTTAGACGGCGAAGATTGAGCAGCCTGCTGTTCGGTCTGCTGTTTTTCCTGAGAAGTCTGCTTTGAGCATCCTGCAACAATCAAAAGCATTAATGCAACTGCAACAGTAAAAAAGTATTTGTAAGTATATCTTTTCTTTTTCATTCCATCACCCTGATTTGTGTTGATAGATCAAGGGATATATAAAGTTTGCTTCAATCAGCCCCAATATTGTTCAGTTAAAATATTCCTTCAGGCCTTTTTGCGGTATCTTGTCTGTTTTTTTAATTTTTGCAATATTCCCTGCTTTTGTTGGTTTCTCTTTTATTATCTCTATATTTTCTTTTATCTCTGTATTTTCTTTTTTTAATTTTCTGCTGATTCCATCCAAAACCGGTCTGCCATATTCCCCATCATATCCGGGGATGACTTTTATTTCTCCAGCCCGGTTTTTCATTATTGTTCCTACGAGCTTTTCATCCGCAGACTTCAGGGAATCCTGGTCTGCTTCAAGAAGAACATTCATCTCCGAACCAAATTTCTTGATGAGCTTCCAGTAAATTTCCCATGATTTCTTTGATGACTCCGCAGTTCCATAAACAAGGCTTATCAGTTCGTGCAAAGGAAGGAGTGAGTGAAATTTTAGTGAATTACTTGGAACAAATCCTTCAGCTCTATCAGCAAGCTCTTCAACTCTGTTGAGAACTCCGATTGTGAGGTTGTTTTTGCAATTCGGGCATCTGGAGTTTAGTTTCCTTGTTTCCTGCGGATGCAGTGAAACATTGCAGTTTCTGTGGCCGTCAAAATGGTATTTGCCGTAATTTGGATCGACTTCTACTGTTCCAATAAATCCTTTTTTTGTTCTTATTGCACTGACAATGCTATCATAAGTCAAGTCAATGTCGAGAATGTTGCATTCTCTGCCTATTCTCCAAGGCCAGTATGAGTGTGAATCGGAATTGCTCACAAGAGTGATCCCATCAAGCCCACTGATGCGCCAGTTCATAGGAGGATCGCTTGAGAGGCCGGTTTCTATTGCGTGAATGTGCTTTGCCTTTTCCCTGAAGCATTCCTGCAGAGAGTCAAAACCAGACATCGAGCCGAAGACGCTGAACCAGGGAGTCCATGCGTGCGCAAGAATGAGCTCAATGTCCTTGTCAATTTTCTTCATATCCTCCACCAGCTCGATGCAGGAATATTTTCCAAATATGGGCCTGCCATCTGCGTTGAGATTTCCTTTTTTTGAGAGTTTTTCATTTATCTGGCTGACTACCTCAAAATTTTTTGCAAGAATTACTGTATGAACTTTTCTTAGTCTGTTGTCCTGGGAAAAAATATTTGAAACCTCTGTTTGCAGGACAAAAGGAAATCCTGTTTTTGTTTTTAGGATTCCTGTTTTATCCTCGGCAAGATGCTCTTTAAGTTCATCAAGCCATTTTGGATGTGTAAAGTCTCCTGTTCCAAGAAGATTGATGCCTTTGATTCGCGCGTATTTTTCCAGATTCTGCAAAGTTAAATTCTTGCTCGTTGCCCTTGAAAATCTGCTGTGCAAATGGAGGTCTGCAAAAAGTTTCATCTGAATCAGAAGGACAGAATGGATTAATAATATTTTGGTGGTGGAGAAGAGAGATTTGAATCATCTGAATTCGACTGTGAATTCAACCGCAAATCCAAAAATTATTTAAACTTCGGGGCTCTGTTAAAATTATGCGCATGATAAATGCAAATTGCAAATTATATTGCAAATTATAATTGTTATTATTAGTTGTTCCAGGAAATTAACAAGTCAAAGAAACAGACGAGGTGAAAAAATGGCAGGAATGTGCGGACCAACAAGCTGTCCCCCTCCTAAGAGGAAGAAAAAGAAATGACGCATTGAGTATTTCATTTACTATTTGCATTTTTTGTTTAAATGCATAATCGAAATTATTAATTTTATTGTTTTACATTTTAACAATTTTAAAATGTCAAAAACTCCGCACTGAAGTGCGGAGCATGTGGCGGAGTTTTTGAAATTCCTAATCTCAATTCTTAATAAAAAATCTTTTAAACAAAAGGAGTATACTCAGAAATATGCTGAATAAAGAGCTGGTAAAATACATAAAAGATCAGGTGAAACGAGGGTATGATGTTTACACTGTCAGACAATATCTCATTAACAGCGGTTATGAAAAAGATGAAGTTGACTCTGCAGTAGATTCTGCTTTCAGGAAGGCAATTCCTGCTTCTGCTGCTGTTCTGATTTCTGTTTTTGTTGTTGTACTTCTTTTTGGCGCAGGATACCTTACCTTCTCATTTCTCAAACCAGCAAAAGCTCCTGAAGCAGAACAGCCTAAAATTCTTGAAAAACTGCCTGAAGCTGGAAAATCAGCGTCTCCGGCGCAGATAGAATTCACTGCAGGGGTTAGCTGCATTGACAACATTCAGAATCAGGATGAAACAGACATTGACTGTGGAGGGAAAAAATGCCGGAAATGTGGATTCGGCAAAGAATGCAATTCAAATTCTGACTGCAAGTCAGATTACTGCTACAATGGGCTCTGCAAAATGCAGAGCTGTTTTGACGGAATAAAGAATCAGGATGAAGCTGATATTGACTGCGGAGGAATCTGTGAAGCATGCAGGAGTGCAAAAGAGATTGCTGAAAGCAAAAGCACCTGCTATGACAAGGTCAGGAATCAAGATGAGGAAAGCATAGACTGCGGAGGTGCCTGCAAACCCTGCCAGTTTCCACCTGCTGGAATGACTGGCAGCGACGTGCTTGAACAGATAAGAACAAAAAGCCTGGCTAATCCTGAGGGAGCTGAACAGCAATGCAGGGATGTTGTTAAGGCAAAGCCGAGCCTGGATGAGTGTTTTGCAATACTGGCTTCGTCAACAAACAGGAGCTTTTACTGTTCAGAACTTATGTCAGACTACAGAAAGGATTCCTGCTATCTTAATTTTATGCTTGCAGGAGATTATAGTGTATGCGCAAAGATGGCAGATGTATCAATAGCAGAGACCTGCAATTCATTCAAGGAAAAAGAGAAGCTGGTGGAAGCAACTGCAACTTCGTCTTGATTCTATTATAATTCAATAAAATGCACAATCTTGCTCCTGAATTGTCAAATTAAAAGCCTGCAAAATCATAGACTGCTCTTTAACTCAGTTGCTCTTTAAATCAACAGCTCTTAGAATCAGACTTTTTGGTTAATCCAAGGAATGCTGATATCATCATTAATTTCGAGATGCATGTCGCAGAACTGAACCAGCTGCTTTACAAAGTCGCTGGACCTGTCTTTTGTGCTGATTATTGCAAGCTTGGAATCATAGTCTCTCAACCGATTTATGAGGAAGTGAAAAAAGCTTATCATCTTTTTTTCTCCGTTATATAAACTCATGGTTGATGTGCTTTCAAAAATCACAATTTTCCTGTTGTTTTTAATTGAGGCAAGAGCAGACTCAATTGCAATTGAGGTCTCAGTAAGAGAAGTGGGAGCACTAATAAATAGGACTCTTTCATTGACTTCCTGCATTTTCTCTATTTTTGAGACCATATCAATAATGTAAACATTTTCAATTTTTATGCTTCTGCTGCCAAGCTCCGAAATTATTGACCTATAAGGCCTGTTGATTGAGACATATACACAGCCATAATCTTTTTGGTTTGCATAATACTTGAGGAGGTTAAGATTAAAATCAGTTACAGCAGTATAAGAAGTCAGTGTAAGCAGCAGCGCATTCTTGTCCAAAAAATCATCTGCTTCCGGCATTTTAAATAATGAGATTATCAAAATATAAAAAAGTATGTTACCACCATACAGAAACATTTATATTTTGTCGCATTTTGCTGATGTCAAATGCAAAAAATTCACCAAACTCAAAAAGCAGGAAATGCAAGGCTTGAATTTCAGCAGTTGGCATTCAGTGATGAAGGAAGCAAAATCAGGGTCAACTTTCTCAGGCTGTTCTATTTTTATCTCGACAAAACTGATTTTGAAAGAATAGCCAAGTTTGAAATTGGAAGCAACTTCGTCAAATTTGAGAATATTGACAGCAAAAAGGCAGGAGCGAAATTCAATCGCCTGCTTGCAAAAGGATTTCTTGAACTTAGAAATGCCCTTAATGGGAAAAAAACTGTTTATGTACACAGAAACTCAGGAATTCCGCTCATAGGAAATATTGCTTTCGGCATTGTTGACAGAAACACATCGCTTATCGAAGTGAAGCCATTCACGAGCTGCAACATAAAATGCATCTATTGTTCTGTTGACGAAGACAAACGACCTGTTGATTTTGTTATTGAGTGTGATTACCTCGTTGAAGAGCTGAAGAAGCTCATTAAGCTAAAGGAGTGCGGCAGCATCGAGGTGAACATTGCTTCGCAGGGAGAGCCAACTCTGTACGCTGAGCTTATTCCTCTGATAAAAGACATCAAAAAAATCAAGGAAGTAAAAACAATTTCTATTTTCACCAACAGCACGCTTCTGAATGAAAAAATCGTGGATGAGCTGATAGATGCGGGGCTTAACAGGATAAACATTTCCATAAATGCAATGAATCCTGAAACCGCAAGGAAAATTGCAGGAGCAAATTATTCAATAAGTCATGTGAGGAAAATTGCTGAGTACATTGCAGGCAGGAGAGACTGCAAGTTTCTCATTGCTCCTGTATGGATTCCGGGAATCAACGACTCTGAGCTGGACAGTATAGCAGAATTTGTCAAGCAGCTTAGGCAGCAAAATGAAAAAGTGAGCTTGGGAATCCAAAATTTTCTTAATTACCGTTTTGGAAGAAATCCTGTTAAGGAACAGCCGTTGGAGTTGTTTTACAAGAAGCTGAAAGAACTTGAGATAAAGCACGGAATGAAGCTGATTGCTGATGAAACTGAATTTAACATTATCAAAACAAAAAAACTTCCTTCGCCGTTCAAAAAAAATGAAATTGTAAAAGCACAATTAGTCTGCATAGGCAGGCTTGCAAATGAGGCAATAGCTGTTGCGCGAAATCGGACAATATCTGTGTTTGGCTATAAAGGCAATCCCGGCAACCCTGACAGCCAAGAAACTGTAAAGATAAGAATTCTGAGGACAAAGCATAATATTTTTGCAGGAGAGGCAGTTCACTAGGATTGTTTATTAAAAAAATAAAAGAGAAGTGTATTAATCAGCAAAGTAATCAGCAAAGTAATTAGTAAAGTACCAGATTAGTAAAGTACCAGATTAGTAAAGTACCAGATTAGTAAAGTACCAGATTAGTAAAGTACCAGATAAGTTTTTGCAATGAATTTTAAGTTTTCAAGAATTCTTGCAATAGTTCAATAACCGTTCAATTACCAAAAATAACTAATGTTCCAATAATAAATAAAAAAGAAATAAAAAAAAGCAGATTTACTGCTTATTTCGGTGTCACAACAGTTATTGTTGGAGTGTCCGTTACTGTTGTAACCTTTGCTTCTGTGGTGCCAGCTGCAACTGTGCTTAGTTTGCCTGAAGCAACTGCCTTGGATGCTCTTCTGGTATCCAGTGCACTTGAACCTGCAACTAACAATGCCCATTTGCCTTTTCCAGTGTCGTACAGCTTGACCATGGCTTCTCCATCCTTGAAGCCTGCTGAACAATCAGCTGGGTTGCCCATTACTTTCGCAGCAGCAGCATTTGCGCAAGGTCCTCCTACGAGGATCAAGTTTTGTGCTGCAACATCTGCAATTTCAGAAGCCAGCTTTGCACTTCCAACCTGAATCTGGTCAATTGTGACAGTCTTTCCGCCACCGCTTACAGTTGTTAGTGCTTCAGTTGGTGCCAGGAACACATCAAAGGTTGTCTCAATAGGGTATGTCCATCCTTCGAATCTTGTCAATGAAGTGTCTGAGTTCCATTTTAGCAATGAACCGAATGGCGTTAATGCCCTGTAGTCATATCCTGAGCTTCCTACTAAGCTGAAAGAAACGCTTAATCCTGTTCCAGCCAGTCTAGTGTACGTTGGTGTGCTCAACTGCAGGTCGTTTCCATTTCTGCCAAATGCATATGTAAATGGCAACTGGACTATACCGTGGTCATTTACTGTTCCGCCAGAATAGCCTGTTCTTTCTGTTATGTTGATGTACGCTGGTGTCAAACCATCTCCAGTAGAGTTCTGGGCTGGTAAGGTTATTAACATGTCATTGTTCGTGTACAATACATTTGACACTCCACTTGTGAAGTTGAGGCTTCCATCGCTTGTCCCTCTTACAATAACATTGAATGTGTAAGAAGTTCCGTCATATATCATTGTACCCGTAGCACCGTTGTGCGTCCACTGGTTTTCTCCGCCACCATCAGCAACATCCTTAACAGTTATGTATTGGTTGTTAGAGCTGTTGACGAATGACGACAGTCTCAATATTCTCTGGTATTCTCCAGTGCTCAATACAAAGTAGTCACTTTTGTTAATGTTGAGGTTGTTTGACATAACAAGCTGATAATCTCCAACGCCGACCATTGTATCGTTCTGGTCAAATGCTCCTGAAGCTGCAGAATAACCTCTTACAACGCCAAGGGCATATTTTTGGCCATTCTTGTTTGTAAACTCAAGCTTCAGTCCATTTTCACCGCTCGGATAAACTTTTACTGGTGTTTTGTCAGCACTATCAACTGTTGGTGTTGATCCTCCAAATACCCACTTGAATGCCTTAAACACAGGATCTGTGAAGGATCCTCCTGATTTGAGCAGTTTTGGGTAAGGTGCAACATTGTACGGTGTAACATTAACCGCTATTCTTGAGATTTTTCCACTTGTAGAAGTTACCTGAACAAGTGTTCCGTCAATTGTTGTTGTGCCTGCTGCGCCTGCTGTAACAGGGTTTCCATGTTCAAGAACCATTTTCTGGCTTCCAATGAACAATCTTACTCCGCCGCCACCAACTGGCTGGGTGTATGCAAAGATGTCCTTAACATATACTTTTTGACTGCCAATTGTATAAGTGTTTCCGGATGAGACTGTTGCACTTTCTCCATTAACTTTTACTGTTGCAGTTGCAGTGCTTGCCTGTGTATTTACACCAATGACTTCAACAGTTACATCAGAACCGCCAACATTCACTGTTGCAGATTGTCCTGCTGTGAATGACTGGTCAACAGCTGCTGTGTACAATGTTACTTTTGATGAAGTAACTTCGCTTGTTGAGCCTAATGTGTACTCTTTTCCAAGCAGTGTTATTGTCTTGCCATTGGCAAGCGTAAGGTTAGCTGCTGTTGGGAAGTCTACTTGTATTGTGTAAGTTGGATTGCTTGTCTGAAGGTCCAAGTACAATACTGGTTCACTTTCATCCGATGCTGCTCCGCTTTTTCCATATTGAACTGTTGCATTGTTTGGCGGAACTGCTACTTGTGTTTTTACATCGTATGTATTGCCTTCTGAATCTGTTACCTTTCCGGTTTTTAAAAGAACTGGCAATTCTGTTGCTGTTATAACACTCTTGAGAGCGCCCAATGCAGTTCCATAGTATAGCTTTGCCGCACTTGTTTCTATTTTTGCACCGCCTTCGACTGTTGTTGTTGCTGTTCCAGCTGTGACTACTTCTTTTTTCATAGAGTATTGGAGTGCTGCTGCAACATCAACTGCACCAATAACATCCTCAGCTGCTGCTTTATCACCAACTACGATGAAAGCATCAAATTTTCCATCCTTAACAAAAGGTGCTGGATAGCTCGCTAAATCATTAGCTGCTAATGCGCCCATCAATGTGGCACCAAGCATCGTGGCTCCTGCGCCAAGGGCAACTATTTTTTTAATCGCCTTTTGCATTTTCATTGTCTAAACACCTCCGTGTTTTCTATTTTTGTTTAAAGGCTTAAAGAGACAAATAAACCTAAGAGGTTTATGTCCCAATCGTCAGTAAAAACCTCCTATCGAATTACTTCAAAATACCTATTTCACTTGGATATTTGTCACTTAGATGTCGCTTTATTTGTTGCTGTTGGAATTGATAGTTTCTATTGGTTTGATGTTAACTACAAAGGTTTTATTTATAAAGCTTTCGCAAGCTTGGTTAGAATTTTTGTATCAAAAAAGCCAATAGTGGCTGAAACCTCAAATTTTTAATGAATTAGACTGTTTCTACTTTAAAATAAAAAAAATGGAAAATTTCATGCGGAGAGCAGGGTTCGAACCTGCGCAGGGACTTACCCAACAGGTATCTTAGCGATGTAGAGCAAAAGTAAGGAGTAAAGAGTTGACAGCACAAAGATAGTGAGCATTTGCATTCTCTCTGCCAGTATCCCTTTCCACTCCGCGCTCCTAAGCCTGTCCCGTTTGGCCACTCCGGCATCTCCGCGCAAGAACTAACTATATAATACTCTTATATATATTATGCGTTCAGCTCAATCAACCAACTCAATCAACTCAATCCGGCCTTAGGCAAACCACATTCAAGTCAAAAGATTTATTAAATTTAATCAGTTGCTCTTGTTTATGAAAATCACCATCGGCTCAACAAATGATGTAAAGGTTGAAGCTGTTCGCGAAGTCATTCACGATTATGACATTTTATCAAATGCAGAAGTAAATGGCATTGATGTTAATTCTGAAGTTTCAGAACAGCCCAAATCACTTAACGAAACAATTCATGGAGCTATGAACCGTGCCAAAAATGCATTCAGGGATTGTAATTATAGTTTTGGCATTGAATCTGGTTTGATGCAAGTTCCAAATACAAAAACTGGTTACATGGATGTTTGTGCTTGTGTGATATACGATGGCAAAGACTATCACATTGGTTTGTCTTCTGCGTTTGAATATCCACACGAGATTGCTCGTCTTGTTTTTAAGGATGGTCTTGGCATTAGCCAAGCAGCTTATAGAACTGGCTTGACAAAAAATCCTAAAGTCGGCTCTGCAGAAGGTGTGATTGGCATTCTAACCCGTGGCAGGCTGCCCAGAAAAGAGTACACAAAACAGGCAATCGTGATGGCTTTAATTCATCTGGAAAACTCAAAATTATATTAATCAAATTATTGTGTTGCATAGCCAAGAATATCAGTAATTTTCCCAGTCACTTTCCAGGCTTTTTCCAATTATAGAATCTGAGCTTTGCACTGACACCATAACCACACTGTGCACAAACATTCTTGCTGGCGTGATAAGAATGATTTCCGCATCTCCTGCAGTAAATGTGCGTCTTGTGCCTGCTTCTTTTTCCTTGAGAAGGTGTTCCTTTCATCTTGCACCATTACTTTGAAGGAGAAATCAAAATTATTGTGTCGCCCCTGACAAAAGCTGTGCCCAGCTTTCGTTTTACTGCTCCTTCAACTATCTCTTCAGCTTCATCGAGAACTACATTTATGTGAATGTCAAATGCACGAAGTATACCTGCAAGCTGTTTTCCATTTTTGAGTTCAACAATAACTCTTTTGTCGCGGGTCCTGTTAAGCGCGTCCAACGGTCTTGATGCTTCCATAATTTACCCCCTGAAATCTTAAGATAATTTGAAAACTTAGGGCAGGTATTACCCGCAATATTTAAATGTTTGTATGTTTTGTATGTGCATAGCATCTTCAAAATTCTCGACGTGAATGAAGATGGAGCTGCGTTCCCGCAACGTCTTTCGCACCGT
>DATDSP010000015.1:0-5906 GCA_035291205.1 Candidatus Nanoarchaeia archaeon
ACGAACCGTGCAGCTGAACAACGTGAATGCTGCACATCGGCGTCAACTGACGAAACGGTTGGGGAGCAACCCCTCGCGACGAGCCAGATTGTTTTATCTACGAGCTGCGGAATTGATGCTGGGCAGGGTTTCATATTAGCCCAGCAGGCCAGGACCTATTTCTTCACTAGAATGATGTGGAATAGTCACTCTTCTTCCATCCGGATGCTTATATACTATATGGCTTAGTTGTATGACTGTGAACGAATCCTAATTTTTCTACAATTTTTGCCAGCTCTTTACCAGTGAGCTTCGGCAGTTTCAAGAATTACACCTCAATCTGCTGGACTCCTACAAATGTTTCAGTCAATTCAAATTCTTCAGTTTCAAGATATGCCTTAATTGCTTCTTTTGTTCTTTCGATTAATTCATCCATTGTTCTTGCCTGTGTATGGCATCCTGGAAGCTCGACCACTTCAGAAACAAGCCATCCTTCTTCATCCTTCTCAATAATTACATTATATTTTCTTTTCATTTTTCTAATGATAACCTGATTATTTATTAAATTATCTAAAAAGCCTAAACAACCCTCTTCAACTCAGGCATTGTCTTAGCATATTTATGCAAATCAATTCCTTTCATCACAGCTTCTATTGCCTGTCTGGATGCAATTGCTCCTGCGATTGTTCCGTCTGGATGTCTGTGTATTCCTGAGCTCAGGCTGATGACAATATTTTTGCCGAGAAGTTTAACAAGTTTTGGAATATGAACTGGCTGGATTCCTCCTGAAACATATGGCATTGATTTTTTTATGCCGAACCATTTCTGCTCAAGAATGTGTCCTTTTCCTTTCACTGCAACGTATTCCAGCTCTCTTTCAGCATCTCTTATCTCAGCAGGGCTTTCTTGCACGCTTCCAAAAGCAGAATTTATGTGCACCATATCAGCTCCAACAAGCCGTGCAATTTTTGCAAGAACTCTTGCTGAAACTCCATGCTCGGGATTTCTTGTAAATAAGGAAATATTTGACATCTGTCCGTGCATTATGATGTCCGGATCCATTTTCCTTATTGTGTGAAATGCAGACCATCCAACTGAGGAAATGTCAACCATGACAAATTCTCCTCCAAGCGCTTTTACTTTTTCTGCACGCCTTGTCATCTCAACAGTTTCTGCAGAAATATTCGGAATGTATAATTTTTTCTGCATTGTCTCTTTTTCTGCCTTGTCCTTTGCAATCAATATTTTCTTCAACCTCTCGTCAAAATTATTTGTTTTTGTTGTTGCCAGACTTTCATCATCCTTGACAATGTCACATCCGCCAAGCCAGGATGCATAAGTTTCCCTTGTGTATATTTCAGAACTCAGCCCGAATCTGGGCTTTAGCACTGTTGCAAGCAGGGGCCTGTCTTTTATTTTTGAAATTTTTCTTATGCCATCTATTCCGAATTTCGGGCCCCTGAAAGATTTTAATAACTTCAATGGAAAAGAAACATCCTCAATCCTGATGCTTTTCAATGCCCTAAGGCCAAAAACCCTTCCTGCAATCAAGGATAGTATTTGAGAAACATTTTCATTCTCAAAGAGTTCATTAGGGTAAGCTATTCTAACTCCGTGATTCTTTTTGTCGATGGAAGAAATCACTGGCTTTAATTTCTCAGGAGTTCTTGGACGAGGAACAAAATCAGCAGGAAATTCGCCTGTGATTAGTCTTGATGCTTCCTCAAGGCTTATTTTATTTGGCCTGATTTTGTAGTCAACAACAACATCATTTTTTGATGGTTTGCGAGAGAGCTTCAATGTCATACTGCACCTCTTTGGCATCAATATTTTTATTTTCGAAGTTATGCAATTGTTCTTTAAATACCTTATGCTTCATCATTGCTGTCAGATGCTTTTTCTCCAATAAAATACACAACCACAAGCACAAACAGCAGGTAGACCAAAAGCAGGACATAGTAAAGCTTCAGGTTGAATGCCATGTTTATTATTTCAAGCGCCAATGGAATTGTTGATGCGTAGACTGCTGACTTTATCACTTCAAAAAATCCCGCATCCACGCGCATCATCTTTGAAGCCACGAAAGCTATGAGTGCGACTATTAGTATTGCAACAACATACTTTAACAGGAGAAAGATGTACAATACTGCCAATATTGAAGGTGAAGCCAAAATCATGAGGATTGTCAGGAATCTTGAAAATTCATTCTTGACTTTAGTCACATCCTTGTAATCAGAAAATTTGTATTCTTTTGTTTTTTCCTTGTAAAAAAAACACAAAGGATCAAGCAGGAAGCAAAATCCCCTTTTCGCAATTATCTTGTCTTCTGCAACAAGTACTCTGCCTTTAGTGAGGTTGTAATCCGCAGAAGTGTCTATTATTACTTCTGGATTATTGCTCGGCAAAGTCAAGGGGGCTCTTGTCTTTATGTCGAGACTTACATCAAATTTGCTGAATTTCCCAAGTTCATTTTCCGCAACTTTTGGAAGCAAGAAAATTTTGGGAATGAACAGCGCAAATATTATTATTGTAGTCAGAAGAAGCACCAAAAGAAAATATCTGATTGATGGAAGCCAGTCCCTGCGAGAGAGATCTTTATAGAACATAGGATTGGTTGTTTTCAGGATTGTCTTGAAAAAGTTTAGGATTGCCAATAGTTCACCTGTTTTGTAAAAGTCAATAATTTCATTTAGTGTTTAAATTCTTTGTTATTTAATGTAACTGGGCTGACTATTTCATTTTCAGCACAAAAACAACGTCCTTGTCATCCCCAATTTCACGCACAACATCAAATTTGCTCCTTATCTCATTTTTTATTTCACTGAATCTGCTGGATTTCTTGAGAATAGTTACAACAGCTGTTTTCTTTGTCGCTCTTATTATTTCATCCAGCGCCTTTTCAGGATTTTTGAAGTTGTGGATTGCTGTTATCGAAAGCGCGATGTCAAAACTTTTGTCTTTCACAGGCAGGTTTTCAGCATCTGCTTGGATGAATTTGATGTTTCTGCGCACTTTTTTTTCTTTTTTTATTCTTTTTCTTGCAATTTCAAGCATCTCACTGCTGTTGTCGATTCCAGCATATTCCCTGAAATCTTTATTGAAATCTTTGAGGCAATCCAGAATCAGTGCTGTGCCACATCCAACATCGAGTATTTTGTCAGACTTCTTTATCTCAATAGAATTCAAAATCAGCTTAATCTTGCGCTCCTGCTCTAGCCTGTGGAGCTCGTCATAGGAGTTTGAAAGATGGGAGTACATCGCTGTCAGTGTTTTTTCTTTGATTCTTTCTTCCTGTATTTCAATCCAAGCTCTCCAAATTTTATATCGCTAAAGTCGCCAGTGGATAAAGCATTATGCAGATGTAAAATTTTTCCAGGTTCACTTTGCAGGTATTTCAACTTGTCTTCGATTTCAAGTTCTGGATGATCCTTCTTGATTTTTGCTCCAACATATGCTGTTATTTCATACGGATTATACGTACTGAAATAATGCTGATGTGCCTTGCTTGTTACAATAGCCATTGCCCCGGTTATGTGTGGTGTTTCATTTAATTTTAATTGCTGCTTTAGGTGTCCGATTGTTTTCTTGTTTTTCATTAGCGTTTTGATTATGCTTTTAAGAGAATTAACACCTTCAATTTTGCCAACGCCTACGTGTTCGTCATAAGTTCTTGCTAAAAATTCGTACTGGTCCTCGATATCCTTAATGTCCTCTGCTGCTTTTGCAACACCAGGCATAGTTTTTTCAAAATATTTTTTCAGGCCAGCGGCAGCAGCTCTTTCGACTTCTTTCTTTTTCTCGTGAAGTTCTTCAGTATCTTTCTTAAATTCTTTTGACAACTCTGCAACAAATGTATTGTAAAACTCCTGTTGGGCTGGAGTAAAAATGTTGTTGAAAAGGTGAAGCTGATTTTCCTCGCTGCTTGTTTCTTCATAATGCTTGAAGGCATCTTCAAGCTTTTTTGCGTGCTTGCCTCTAACATCTTCAAAGAAATCATCAATTGTTGCATGCTTTTTCTTATTATCTTTCTTGCTCATATTATCACCTTATCTTCTTATGTTTCAATCATTATTTTGTCTCCATCGACTTTGACAGGAAAAATTTCCAGCTTCAGGTTTGGATTTACAGCGTTGATTCCTGTCTTGACATTGTATCTCCAGCCGTGCCATGGGCAACTGATTATCTCGCCATTCAGTTCTCCTTCGCAGACAGGCCCTCCTTTGTGAAGACAATGATTATGCACGGCATAATATTCTCCATCGAGGAGAAAAACAGCAATTGATTTTCCGTTGATTTCAACCAGTTTTCTCTGTCCTTCCTTTATTTCGCTTTTTTTTGCGACTTCGATGAATTCCGGCATAGAAGAACTTATTTTTCAATTAACTATATAAAATTTGTTTTTTTATGATTTTATGAATCTGATGTTTTATTTATGTTTGTCAGAACCGCATCAAAAATTATATAAACTAAAATACCTGACCGTAGTTTATGCTTGAGAATGCAAAAGGAATGAAGGATGTATTTCCCGAAGACAAGATAATAAAGGACAAGATAATCAGCAGAATAAAAGATGTTTTTGAGCTGTATGGATATTCCCCTTTAGAAACTCCTACTGTAGAGCGATTTGATATTCTTACTTCAAAATACGCAGGAGGGATTGAGATAGTTAAAGAAATATTCAAGGTCACTGATCAGGCAAACAGAGAGCTGGGATTGAGATACGACTTGACAGTGCCATTTGCAAGATTTATTGGAATGAATCCAAATCTGAAAATGCCGTTCAAAAGATATCAGATAGAAAAGGTCTGGCGCGACGGTCCGATGGGAAGCAGCAGGTACAGGGAATTCTGGCAGTGTGACATTGATATTGTCGGCAACAAGCAGCTGACTGCAGATGCTGAAATGATCATGATTGCTGATGATGTTTTTTCAGAAATGAATCTCAAATCAACGATAAAGATAAACAACAGGAAGCTTTTGAATGGGATTATGATGCAGGCAGGAATTCCTGAAGACAGGATTGCCTCAACAATACTTTCGATAGATAAAATTGAAAAAATTGGTATCGAAGAAGTGAGAAAGGAAATAAGAGAAAAAGGCGTTGGTGAAGATAAATTAAGAAAATTGCTTGAGATATTGACTCTGGGAGAAGTTGACGAAGCACTGCTTGGCAGGCTGGATGGAATGATAACAAATGCGGAAGGAAAAGAGGGAATAAAAGAGCTGAGGGAATTGTTTGGGTATTTGTCAGATATGAATTTAAAAAATGAGTTAATAATCGATGTTGCGCTCGCAAGAGGGCTTGCATATTACACCGGAAGCATTTATGAAATTGTCCTAAAAGACTCCAAAGTCAAAAGCTCTGTTGCAGGAGGCGGAAGATATGACAAAATGATAGGACAGTTCCTCAAGACAGGCGCAGAATATCCTGCTGTTGGAATCAGCTTTGGCCTGGACAGGATTTACGACGCGCTTGAAAAAGAAAAAAAAAGAAAATCCGTTGCAAAAGTTTTCATAATACCAATAAAAACCCTGAAGCAAAGCCTTCTTCTTGCCAGTGCACTCAGGAAAAATGGAATTAAAACAGACATTGACTTGCAGGGCAGGGGTCCAAGCAAGAATCTTGAATATGCAGGCTCCCTCGGCATTCCATTCGCCATCTTCGTGGGCCAGGAAGAGCTTGAAAAAGAGAAATACAAAGTCAGGAATATGGAGACTGGTGAAGAGAAATTTCTTGACGAAAAAGAATTGGCCGGCTTCCTGAGCAAATTCCAATAGGCTTAGTGGAAAAAGTAGGTTGCCATCAATATTGCGAGCATCAGCTTTTTTGGTGACCTCCTCTGCGAGTCGGCACAAAAAACCTGGGAAAAAATAAAGGATTTTTCCTTCACTTCGTTTTGGAAAAATCAAAACCTCATCGCTGGATT
>DATDSP010000016.1:0-2261 GCA_035291205.1 Candidatus Nanoarchaeia archaeon
CTGAATACAACGCACACAAGGACTTTTAATGTAACAAACACAGGAAATGCTGACCTGACAAACGTGACTTTTGATTTCAGCGTTAGCGGCTTTAACCTGAAGTCAAACAAAACCAATTTTGTGCTGCCGTTTGACAAAACAGAGTCAATATCCTTTAACATCACTATACCTGCAAGCACTTCAACCGGCAACGTAACCTTAGGCGATGTGAAATTAGTATCGACAGGGCTTACCAAGAGCCTTTTGAGCCTGACGGCAGATGTAGGAGGAGGCCTGACAATAGAAGATGTTGATGTTTTCCTTACGACAAGAAAATCCGAGAGCGGCAATGATTTAGACGCAACTGATGGGAGAAAGCTTAACTTCGGAGATGAAAATGCAGGCCCTGGCTCTGAGTTAAGGTTCAACCTCAACATACAAAATACATTTACCGACAAGGAGGACATAGACATCAATGACGTAAGCGTCAGGGTCACGATACAGGAGATTGATGAAGGCGAGGATATAGAAGAAGAATCCAATGAATTTGATCTGGAAGCTGAAGCTGACGAGGAAGTCAATATAATAATAAAGATACCATTAGATGTTGACGCGGGGCTTTATGACATACTTATAGAAGCTGAAGGAGAGGATGATGATGGAAATTCCCATGCGGACGAGATGAGATTAAAATTAGACATAGACAGGGAGCCGAGAGAAGTAATAGTGGAGCAGGTTTCCCTGTTTCCTGAAAAAATAAAATGCTCCGGAACTTCCACACTCACAGCAACAATAAGGAACATCGGCTCGAGGATAGAAGAAGAGGCAATGATTGAAATTGCAAATAAGGACATTGGAATTAATTTTGCAAAGAGGAATATAAATCTTGAGGAAGACCCTTTTGACGAGGACAATAAGTTTACGCAAAGCCTTATAGTAACTATTGACAAAAGCATGAAGCCAGGAACGTATCCTATAGAAGTAAAGTCTTACCTGCAGGAAGATGCTTTGTGGGAAACTAGGACCGCTAATCTCGAAGTAGAGGCATGCGGCACTGTTGTGGAAGATCAGCAAGCAGAAGAAAATGCGACTGAAGAATTGCCGGAAGAGGCAGAAGAAGCAGGAACTGTTCAGGTTTCTGAAGGCACTGAAGAAGAAACAACAGAATCAGAAAAAGTCCCTGTTTTAGGGCCAACCACAACGACTGAAGTTCCTTTGACTAAGAAACCGGGGTTCTGGGTTGCTGTAGTTTTGCTGAATGTGGTTGTAATTGGTAGTATTGCTTTCTTGATTGTTAAGGCTGTTGGGAAAAAATAATCAAATTTTATTAAATTTTAACCACCGCCTTATCGCTACAAAAAATATCCTCTTAAGCACAATAGTATTTATAAATGAATTTGGATTTTTTCATCTAATTCTTTACGTTGGGGTAACAAATTGAAAAAGAGTGCTGTAAAGCGGGGATTATTCGCATTTCTATTGGTTTTGATATTTGTTTCCATGGCTGTTTTTGCGAGCGCTGATGTTTTGATTAATGAGTTTTTGCCAAGTGGAGTTTTTGATCCAAACTCTGAATGGATTGAATTGTTCAATAATGGAACTTCTTCTGTCAACATAACAGATTGGAATCTAACTGATGGAGAGGGGCTGTTTACAATTCCTAACATTTCAATTAACCCGCAAGAATTCATAGTTTTTGCTGAGAATTTTACATTTTTTAATGCTACGTACCCTTCAGTCAATGCCAGTGGTATAAGGATAATAGATTATGGCCCACAAAGTACAGTAGGATTATCTTTTGCTAATGGTGGAGATCAAATTAACTTAACAAATAGTTCAGGATCAGTTATTGATAATATAACTTACACGTCCTCCCAAATTAATGTTTCTATTGGAAGACATCCTGATGGAACTTTAAATATTATTAGCCTTACTGTGCCAACACCTGGAACAAAAAATGATAATGTACCGCCAATTTTCAACAAATGGCTCAAGCCCTTCATAAATAATTCAAAAGCCCAAGCCAGCTTAAACATTACAGTAAATATTACTGATGCAGCGTCAACTGTAAACACCTCATTGGTCGATTTTAATGGCACAAATTTTTCAATGACTAAAGATGGCGATATATGGTTTTTCTTGTGGGAAATAAGCAAAAGTATCGACAAACTGCATAACATAACGGTTTATTTCAATGACAGCAATGGATTTGGCTCCAGCAATACAATTTTCAACATTACTGCCGGTCACCCGCCTAGTTTTAATAAGTGGATAAATCCTTC
>DATDSP010000017.1:0-15681 GCA_035291205.1 Candidatus Nanoarchaeia archaeon
AGATAGGGGTGTTCAAGATAAGCCTTGTCAGCCCAAGATTGGGAGTCTCTGCTTTCAAGCCTTACGACATAGTCATCGAGACAAACAGGAGGGCGGTCTGCAGATACAGTTTTCAGGCAAATTTCGACTACATCAGTTTTGATATGAAGCAGTTCCCAATATCAGACATGTTCCTGCACAACATCAGCAGTTATGACAGGGAATCAAACATATACATAAAATGCAATGATACGTACAAGTCAGAAATCAACAGCGCCCAATATGCACTCAGAATAGATATGACACCACCATTAATAACAGATCTTTATGCTGATCCCTCACCAATAAACCAACCTACAGGAGGGCAGATAAGAACAACAATATTTGCTGAAACAGATGAGCAGGCAGTCTGCACTTACACGTTCAATAAAACAACTGCTTATTTTGCCGAAGAAAACAGAAGTCTCTCTTATACTTACAACACCAGCCACCAAGCACATATTACATTGCCAAGCGATGGAACATTCACATACATGGTTAACTGCAGCAACATGGCAGATCTTTCATCAGCAAGAACACTGGCAATAGAATCAAACATATTTGTTGGTTTGACAATAACGTTCAACAAGCCAAAGGACAACTCAGCAACAACTGAGCAGGAGCTGGAGTTGAACATATCAACAAATAAGAACGCTGTGTGCAATTTTGGCAGTTCTTCAACAGGCATAACTGAAAATTTTGAGTGGAACAACTCAAGAAATCATTTTTCAAGCCTTGGCAATCTTTCAGAAGGAAAATACAATTATTATGTCAGATGCTCTGTGCTTGTTGACGGTATTCCATCAGGAGAAGACAGGATAAGCTCTGTGACTTTTACAATAGATATGACTCCGCCAACAATGCTGTACGTCAACGCTTCTGAACCTCTGCTGTTGAATGTTTCAGGAAAAACCTGCTTCAAGAATCAGCTTTACTCTTCCTGGTCAGCAGAAGACAATGAGTCAGCAGTGGATTCTTACGCGTACTCAATATTTAATGTTTTTTCATCAGCAATTATAAGGAACTGGACAATTTCAAACACAAACTACGTGAGAGCTCTTAACCTGAACTTGAGTGACGGAGATTCATACAGGTTTTCAGTAAAAGCAAAAAACAAGGCAGGGTTGTGGAGCAATGAATTAGCAAGCAACAGCATAACAGTTGACGAAAGCCTCTGTCCAACAGCTCCAACCTGCAGGGATGGAAAAAAGAATGGCAATGAGACAGATGTTGACTGCGGAGACCAATGCCAGAAATGCGCTGAGCAAAAAACCTGCAGGGCAAACTCAGACTGCTCAACAAACAAGTGCATTGACAACAAATGCGCCACAGAGCTGTGTTCGAACAATTTTATTGACGAAGGAGAAGCTGATGTTGATTGCGGAGGAACCTGCGGAAAATGCACTGAAAACAAAGTCTGTCAGAAGAATTCTGACTGCGCCTCAAACTACTGCGAAAACAACAGATGCAGAACTCCCAGCTGTGCAGACAACAAAAAGAACGGCAGGGAAACAGATGTTGACTGTGGTGGGGGAATATGCCCTGAATGCGACAACAATCTTGCCTGTGAACAGAATTCAGACTGCAAGAGCTTAAGTTGCCTGCCCGTAGCATTAGAAAGTGAAGAAAGTGAAAGCAGAGAAGCAAAAAAAATCTGTTCTTACTCCTGCAGTGACGGAATTAGAAATAATGATGAGACCGGAATTGACTGCGGGGGCTCATGCGTTAATGAAGGAAAACTCTGTCCTGAGGACCAGAACTGCAACCAGGATTCTGACTGCGCATCAGGATTTTGCAGTCAAAACTTATGTGTTGACAAATCAAAAAAAGACACAGACAATGATGGAATGCCGGATAACTGGGAGACTGAAAATAATCTTAATCCAAATGATCCAAGCGACGCTGAAAAAGACAATGACAAGGACAGGCTGGCAAATCTTAGGGAATACCTTCTTATCAATGAAAAATATGGAAAATCCACAAATCCAAATAGCAAAGACACCGACAAAGACGGATGGAGCGATTATGCTGAAGTACAGAAGGGAACAGACCCAACAGATTCAAAAAGCAAGCCAAAATCAAATCTTCTGCTGATACTTATCATAATCGCAGGTATAATTCTCCTGGCAGCAATTGCAGTTTATCTTTCAAGATACTTTGCAAAGAAGAAGCCGAAGATCGGGCTTCCAGAGGAGAAATACAAGGCAGTTCAGCAAGTTCCAGGGATTGTGACTGCAGGAAGAATTCAAATCCCTGAAGAAATGAGGGAAATGCAGAGGCAGAAATTATTTGAAGAAAAGAAGAAAGAAAGAGAAAAGGAACGAAGAGAAATTTTCAAGGCATTCGAAGAGGAAAAGCCAGTTGTAGTTGCACCAGCTGAAGCTGAAAAAATAAGCGGGCTAAAGACAGAAGAAGGATGGATTGCAGTTGGAAAACTCAGAGAGTTTTTGAAATCAAAAAAACCTTCCGAAGAAAAGAAACCTGCTGAAACAGGAAAAACAGCGGAACTAGGAACTGAATTGAGGGTAAAAAAGTCTGAGAAAAAATTTAAGCAAGAGGGAAAAGAGAAATTTGAAACAACAGCAGTCCAAAAGAAAAAGCCATTTGAGAAACTTGAGGAGTTGAGAGAATTTTCCCGAGAGAAGAAAAAAGAAAAAACTAAGGAGAAAGAAAGAAAAGAAGAGAAATCAAGGGCAGGAAAAAAAATTGAAAAGCTTAGAAAAGCAACCCATGTGTCCGAACAGGACGTTTTTGAAAAACTCAGACAGCTAAGGCAAAGTTCAATTTCCAAGAAGCATGAAAAAGGAGTGGAGCCCCTTATTGAGCTGGTTGCAAAAAAAGTCGAGAAGCACAGCCTGACAGACCTTCTCAGGGAGATGTCCTCTGAAATAAGCAGTGAGAAGTTCATTTCAGTTCTGAAAGAAATACTAAAATATTTTGTTGACAGGAAAAAAATCAGCAGGAAGGAAGCAGTTGAAATTCTGGATGACTTGAGGAAGAAAAATATTATCACAAAGAAGGAAATGTCAGATGTTATGTTCAAGCTTGATGAATGAGACGCGAAAGAGAGCAAAAAAAGAGGAGAAAAAATGAAAAAATCTCAGATAATGAAAAAGTCCCAAATACAAGGCCAGGTGTTTATCTACATAGTTGCGGTAGTGATATCGGGCCTCATTCTTCTTTATGGGTATAATGCAATCAAAAATTTTCAGTGTAAGAGCAAGGAAATTGAAACAATAAGGTTCATTACTGATTTTTCAAATGATGTCAAGACAATATCCTCTGATTTTGGAACTGTGAGAAAGACAGTTTATGTTCTCCCTCCTGATTTTAATTCAGTCTGCATTGTTGATTCGGATGCTATAAGAAAAAGGCAGACTCAAGGGATAACTGATAAGATAATAAAAAATTCAGTTGAGGGAGGGGTTTCTGACAATGTTTTCTTTATGCCTCTTTTTGCCAATAAATGCAGGAATGCTGTTGCAAAATTTGATGCAGGGAACATTGCAGTGCCTGGCGGATTTAGATGCGTTAATGTTGCTGAAGGAAAACTCTCGCTAAGGCTCGAGGGACTCGGCGACAAGGCAAATGTTTCTGAATGGAAAGGGAAATGAAAAGAAAGGAAATGAAAATAAAAAAAAGAGGTGCAATTGAAGTTCAGTTCAACTGGATATTTGTTCTTGTAGCAGGAGCAATAATCCTCTTATTTTTCATTACAGTAAGCCAAAAAGCAGCGAAATCATCAAAAGTGAGAATTGCAGATGACATTCTCGATCAGTTCAGCCTTGCCATTTCAGGCGCTAAAGTCAGTACAGGAACAGCAAATCTTATTGAAACTCCAAAAATGGGTTTTGAGTTCAGTTGTGATTCTTCATCCTGCAACCAATTCGGGTGCACTTCAGGATACACTGTTCGGGGAACAGGCATAGAAGGAAGGCAGACAAAGATACATCCAGTATTTGCTCCGAACATTGTGAAAGGCAATTACATAGTCACCTGGACTGTTGACTGGAACATTCCTTACAGGATTGGAAATTTTGTTTATGTCACAAGCCCTGAAGTGAAATATTATCTGGTGATTGATGAAAATATTCAAGGCTCAAAAGAATTCATACTTGAACTTAACAGAACACTTCCTGACAAAGAGCTGAGAACAGGAGAAGCAACAAGAACACTTCTAAACAAGGAAATTGTGTACGCAAAAGACCTGAACAGGATAGTCTATCAAAATAATTACAAGACAATATTTGTATACTATGAAGGGGATATTTACACACTGCATTCATCATTCAAGGGAACAGATAATCAGCACATCTCAATAAAGCCCAAGAAAGAAGGCATTGACGGCTATGGCGTTATTGAATTTATGAAGCCTCCGTATACTTCCAGAACAAGGGCATTTTACGCAGGAAGAGCATCTCTTTTTGGGGCGATTTTTGCAGAAGACGCTGATTATTACGATTGCAACATGAAGAAAGCAATGCTTATGTACAACATAATTGGAAGGGTTTATTCTGAAAAAGCAAGAATACTTTACAACTATTACTGCAACACTCAGGGAATAGGAGGAGTCTGTCAGAAAAACAATGCTGAATGCCAGTTTTTCGTATACTACAAGAATGTTTATGACAGGCTTCAGAACCTGAACTATCAATACAATCAAAAGTCAGTTGAGGAAATTTATCAAAAGGCATTTGCAGGACAGGATAGTCTTGAACAGATTAGTGAAAACTTAATGAAAGCCTCCTGTCCTGTTGTTTACTAAAACCAAATTGTTAAAATTATAATATAGACAAAACAAAACAAAAAATGGCAATCATGAAAAATAATAAAAAAATCAAAATAAAAAAATCCCAAGTTACAATGCTTGAAACAATAATGGTGCTGATAATCTTCTTCATCCTTCTTGGAGTGGGGGTTATGTTTTATGGAAGGGCATCAATATCATCAGTTCAGACAAAAATTAAGGAAAAGGCAATGATTAAGGCAGTTGAGTCAGCCCAAGCATCAGCATTCTTGATTGAGATTCAGTGCAGCAGGCTTAATGTCAGGGAGTTTAATTGCTTTGACATGCAGAAAATTGAGGGATTCATGAATCTTCCTAAAGAAATGAAAAACCAGTATTATTTTGACATTTTTGGATACGCTGTGATAAACATAACAGAAATCTATCCTGGAAGCTCTTCATGGGTGATTTATGACAATAGAAAAGGCAGTGGAAGGGAAAGAGTCCAGGTTCCAATAAGCATTTACAATGCAACATCAAAGAAAAACTCATTCGGGGTGCTTACAGTTGATGTCGGCTAGAAAGGGTCAGATGGAAATAATGGGTCTTGCAATGATTGTAATACTCCTTTCAGTAGGGCTTCTTTTCTATCTTAGATTCAGCATCTCAAAGCCGGAACAGCAGGCAAAAGAGGAGTTTACCAAATCAGAAAGGGCGTCAAATATGCTTTCATCCCTGCTAAGCACAACAACTGACTGCAGAGATGCAAGCATAAAAAGCCTTCTTGTTGACTGTGCAGGCAACCCAACAATTTTCTGCAGTGGGAAAAGCTCCTGCGAATACAGCTATGGATTAATTGACAAGCTTTTCAATAAAACAATAAAGAGTTGGAAGGCAAAATACGATTTTACTGTTTCAGTAAAGACCTCAGGAAGCCAGAGAAGGATTATGAGAGTCAACAGTTCAGCCTGCTATGGAGAGAGGGAAACAAAATTTGAAACAATCCCTCTTTATCCTAATCCTGGAAATCTTGAAGCACGGCTTGAGATTTGCTGATAAAATCAAACACACAAAACTATTTTTCTAAAATATAATAGAAAACCTAAATTTGTCAAAAACTCCGCACTGAAGTGCGGAGCATGTGGCGGAGTTTTTGAGCATGCTCAGAAATTGCTCGTCCTTACTGCGTGCTGAAGCATCGCAGATTGCGTCAGGAGCAATTTCTGACATTTAATATTATTAAAAACTGGTGGGTTTAATCCCCCTGACTTTAGTCCGACAGTTTTTAATTCCAAAAACTCGCGATTAAGCGAGGAGCGTAAAACCGCAGGCTTTAGCCTGCGGATAGCTCCGAGCAGCGAGTTTTTGTTATTTGTTAGGTCTTCTAGTATATTCTTCTAGTATATAATAGAGGAAAATAATAGATAATAGATAATAGATGAAAAATCACATTTAAAACTATTAGCCTCTATTATATATAATCCGTAACACAAATCAAGTATATCAACTGCATAGAAAGCTTTAAATATTATCACACTCTCTGTAAACTGATTAAATTAATAGACTAATTAAATCAATTAAATTAATAAACTAATTAAGCTAATTAAGTTTTGTTCATAAGTTTGGTTCAAAAAGCCAATCAGCAAAATGAGGGATTAAAATGGCAGATGAGGAAAAAAGATTTTCAAAACAGCTTCTTGGAAAAACTGTTGTTAGCAAAAACGGAAAAAAATTTGGAGAAGTGGGGGACATAATATTTGAGGCAAAGTCAGGAGAATTAATACACATTGTTCTCAACAACACAACTTCTTACACAGAAAAGCTTGAGCTGGAAAAAGAAAAAGACGGTAGGGTATTGATCCCATTCAGCGCAGTTATTGCAATCGGCGACTTTCTCGTTATAGCAGAAGAAGATATAATATAATCACTTGAACTTGAGTGCAGGATCGAGAGTTGTGGAAAAAGTGCCGGTAAATTCATTCTTATAATTTCTTAATCTCATCAAAAAGTGCAGTCAGGTTTATTTCCAGAACTGCAATAGGAGTGCTGACATCCCAATTCTTTAACACACGCGGATGAACTTCTCCAATAATTCCAACCTTGCAGTTATTGACAGCAATCCTTCCAACCCTTCCCTGAATAAAAGAACTGTGCTCAAAATCATCAATCTCGTACTTCACTCCAAAGCTGTCAAAAACATAATCAAGCACCTGCTTTGCCTCAGTAAAATCAGCATCAGAATTACAACACGCGATGGCAATTCTCTCATAATCAAAAATTTTCTCCCCTTTCCTGGTAGTCACCACACCTTGTTCAAAAATTTTCTGGGGGAACTCAACATGCTTATTTTTTGACAGAACTTCCATGAGCATAGGAACAAGCCATGTGCGGACAACAGAATAGGTTTCTGACATAAACTGATCAATCTCAACAGTGTCGAAATCCTCAACATTCATATTTTCATAAAGTGTTTTCTTGTTTGAAAGAACAGCACTCATAACCTCCTGATAGCCCAGGCCAATACAAATTTCCCTTACTCTGTCAATGAATATTGTTATTTCAAAAACCCCTCCCTTTGTATAGCTTTTCAGCTCCTCAGCAGTTATCTTTTCATATCCATAAAAAATTCCCAAGTCCTCAATAACATCAACCTGATGCATTATGTCCTTTCTGTAATCAGGAATTTCAACGAGAACATTCTTGCCGGAAATTTCACAACAGTATCTTGCGGATTCAAGAATTTTTTTAATATCAGAATCACTCAAATCAATGCCAAGAATCTTTTTCACATAATCCCTGCTTAATTTAATTTTGTCTCCGAAAGAATGAGGAGCATCAACTTTCTTATCAGAGTATTCAGTAATGCAGGAATAAATCTCAAAACCCCTCTCCTGGAATGCAAATGCAAAAATGTTTGAAGCCAAAAGAACCGAATTCTCGTCATTTCCAGTGACCTCAAAAAATAATTTTTCATCCCCTGCTTCGACCTTTCCAATGTCATTTGAATTTATTATCGGAGGGAAACTGAGCACATTTCCCAAATCATCCTTAAGAATGGGATATTTCTTGAACCCCTTCAAAACCCAAGAGTATTCTTTTCCCTTAGGATGCTGCTCAAGAATCTGCTTTAAATCCATCTCATTTTCAAATTCAAGCGGAACAAATCTTGCAGACTTTGGGTCAACTGCAATGTAATGAACAGGAAACTTTATCTTCTCATAAGAGTAGAGCCCAATTGAAATCTTCTGTCTTTTTCTGCCATAGCTTTCGCAGAGTTTTTCCTGAAGCTGTATCACCTGTTTCAGAAAATAAGAATCAATCTTTTTTCCTTCTGCAACAAAGCCGTTGATGAAAGGCCTGATTTTTTCAACACCCTTGTCAGCAATAATCCTGTAGCTTCCTTTCTTTACATCAAGATTCTTAAGTCCTGTTTCCAATCCCAAAATACCCTTTATCAGAATTGAAACCCCCTCAACACTCCAAAGATAGGGCAGATTAGTGTCTCCAAAACTCACTGACACCTCATCAGATTTTTCATCATAACTGTCAAGCTCTCCTTTTCCGTATGAGAGATATCTTTCAAGCTCCTCCAAAGAGAAACTTTTCCCAACAAGATTCCTAAGGTCAGCGAATGAAAACTTTATTGTAGGCATTTTTTTCCCTGCGTTTTTCCCTATATTTTTTCATATGTTTTTTTTCAACTGTTTTTCACTTATCCTTCTTTTTCCATCTCCCTAATAACTTCACCGAAAACCAAAATCTGCTCTTTCGCAATTTCTTTTGGCAAGATAATTTTCTTTCTTATCAGTATTCGCTCGAAAGTGCGAAGCTTTATCAAAGACTCATAAATCCACATGGCTTCCTGCTCTTCGCTGTATTTTCTTCTCCTTATCCTGTCATAAAGCCGAGATTCGAGTTTTTTAAGTTCTTTAAATTCTTTCATATTATCACCTTTGTTTTTCTCAAAAATTCAAGATCATGGCTGAAAAGCTGCCTGATGTCGCTCAAGCCAAGCTTGAACATTGCGAGCCTGTCAATTCCTATTCCCCACGCCAGCACAGGAACTTCCCTTCCAATAAGGGGCTTGACAAGCTCAGGCCTGAAAATTCCAGCTCCTCCAAGCTCTATCCATCCAAGCTCAGGATGCTTTGCAAACAACTCACAGCTTGGCTCGGTGAATGGAAAGTAGCCTGGGGAAATCTTAATCTTATCAGCCTCAGCAAATTCCTTTGCAAACATTTTCAAAAGTCCGAAGAGGTGCTTTATGTTTATTTCCTCTTCAACAACAATCCCTTCTGTCTGATAAAAATCGCAGTTGTGCGTTGCATCAATGAGGTCATACCTGAAGCACCGGGTTATTCCAAAATACTTTCCAGGAATTTTCAGATTTTTTGAAGCGAGCATTCTTGCACTGCAGGCAGTGCCTTGTGTTCTTAAGAGATGCCGTTTCGTTCTTGAAATATCAAAGGTGTACTGCCATCCCCTGCTTCCGGTTCCAAATCCAGTCTCATGAGCAGATTTAACTCTCTTAAGCAATTCTTCAGGAATGTCATCTGCAAACTTTGGCTCCTTGACATAATATGCGTCATGAATGTCGCGGGCGGAGTGGAACTGAGGCATGAAAAGTGCGTCCATATTCCAAAAGTCAGTCTCAACAATCGGTCCAGTCATTTCAGTAAATCCGAGAGAAACAAACTTCTGCCTTACTTCATCAAGGAATCTCCTATAATGCTGTTTTCTTCCGCCAAAAATTTTCGGCACATTTATCTTTATGTCATATCTCCTGAAGCTCTTGCGCTCCCATTCTCCTGAACGAATAATCTGTTGGCTCAGTCTGTCAATAACATTTTCCTTTATTTTCATATCCACAATTTTTCTTCCGAGTTCAGAGAGGAGTATCTTTTTTTCATTATCAGGATAAATTTTAATTATCTGCTTTCTTTTCTTCAATTCTTCAAGAACATTTTTTTCTTCATTGCCAAGAGAATCAAGCCACAAAGGAAATTTTTTTCTCACGAAATTTTCATCAGAATATTCTTCTTCAAGAAATTTTTTCCCCTCCTCACTTATTTTCAGCATAAGCCCTTTTCCATCATTTTCCTTTGTTATTTCAGCAAGATGCCTTTTCCTAAGAATGCCGATGCTTACATTTATCTCTTCATCACTGAGCACTGTTTCAGCTTTTATCTGGGAAATATTTTTTGGAGTTGAAAGTGCTTTTAGAATCAGTTTTTCAGGAAAACCGTTTTTGAGATATTTTTCTCCATTCACATCAAGGGAAACAAGACTTCGTGAGTTGTCTTCTATGCTGAGAATGTTCCTGTTGCCAAGCCACTGCAACGCCCTCATAATCTCAACCTCAGAAAGATCAGATTCATTGACGAGCTCTGAAAGAAGGCTGAACTTTTTCAGCAGGGGCACAATTTTTCTTTCCAGAGGATGCAAGGACTCCACAATACTCTTTGTTTCTTCCATACAAAAAGAGAAAAATCATAAATATAAAAACATTGCCCTGATTTCTTGATTTCGGCTTAAAATTACCTTACAACTTCTTTTGCTTGCTTCATATTTTTCCATGCAAGGTCAAACAGATCATCGAGGGCTTTTGCAAAAAAGGGAGTGTTGACCCATATTCCAACATCGTAAGTCGGATGAACATCCTTGTCATCAAGAACCATAAAAATAATTTCTTTGCTGTCAACAATGCAGAACCTTGCCTTGCTGCTCGTGTGCCTTATCTCAGCAATGTCAGACAGGTCCTTAACTGCGGGAGAGCATTCCTTTGTCAGCGGAGCAGCAATCTTAATCTTCACTCCTCTTTTCTTAAGTTTTTCAAAAACCGGCTTCAAACCTTCAACTTTTCTAATCAATCCCTGAGTTGTTGTCATTAGAGTGACAGAATCTTCCGCATTCTTTATTGTAAGCTCAATGTGATTGTACAGGTTATGCCTTCCTCTCAGACTTCCTGACAAGTCGGATGGTTCGATAAGCTCAATTCCCTGCGTGTGCAAAGTATTCAGTTCTCCGATTATTTCAGTGCTCTTGAGCTGTTCAAGCCGTTTTATTTTGTCGTCTGCATCTTCTTTCATGTTCTTCTTAACTCTTTCAACAACTTCAACAGGAGGAACAGCAATGTATTTTATGGGCTTGCCAAGCTTCATTATCACAAACCCTTTTTTTTCAAGAGATTCAAGAACATCATAGCTTCTTGATCTCGGAACATTTGCAATATCGCTTAATTCGCCGGCTGTTGAAACCCCTCTTGAAAGAAGTGCTGTCCAGATTTTAACTTCATATAGGTTAAGTGCGAAGTACCGTCTCAACTTGCTTAAAAATTCTTCTTTGACTATCATTTTAAAAAACCTCCACCTCGTTTTAAATGCGTTTTTTTAGTCTGTTAATCGAATAATAATTTTCGATTCAATTTCTTCATTTCAATTAATTCTCTTAATCAATTCTCTTAATCAATTGTCTTGTTTCTTATTAGTTGCTCATTGTTTATCAATTTCAGTTTTTTCATTTTCTGATTAATTTTAAGATTCAATTAATCCAGGTTTTCCAAAGTTTTCAATTCACCCACTAACATGATACTGCGATACTGTTTTTAATGCCGAAAATGATGTAATAGCCTAGTAGTTATTTCTTTATTTGGAGTAGTTACTTTAAATTTCTACTTTGCGTAAATTAAACACAACTCATATATAAAAGTTACTTTTATCGAGTCGTCATTTAAAGAGGGTAAATTTATTTTATCGTCGCTGTTCAAGGAAATTTTTTATGACCGATAATAATAAAGATCATAAAACAAAAAAGAAAAATTAAAATATTTGCAGAAATATAGTATGCAAAACAATCATACAGTAACAACAATTGTTTCAGCATCAACACACAGAAATACCCTCAAATTCATTCAAAAAATTTTCACACCAACCCTAGTAATTAATTTTGTACCTCGTAATTGAGGCAATTCCTCCAAGACCGTCGAGCTTTTTTCCTCCCTCATGTTCAGAGCTGACTATCATAATTTCTCCCCCTGAATTGTCAACATACTTCATTATCCTCTCAATCCTGCTGTAGAATCCTTCACTTCTTGATTTCTGGATTAGAGAGTTTGTCACAAGAAGAATCTTTACTGCACCTATTCCCGCTGCAACTTCTGTTTCCTTGATGCCGTAAACAGCAAGATTGTCTTTTGCAATTTCCCTGAGAAGCTCATCAACAGCATTCATTTCCCGCGCACTTCTTTCCTGCTTTAGAGCTTCCTTCACTTCCGGCCTTTTTATTAATTCATCAAGAGCATTTCTGCTCACTGAAGAGCAGGTTGCAAGGATTATTTTCTTTCTTAACTCATCATCAATCTCTTTCATCAACTCGTCCTTCCAGAATGCAGGACTGCCAACAACAATCTTATCAGCTTTTTTTCTTTCAGCATATTCCTTAAGAATCCTGGCAATTTCAGAAAAAAAAGAACTCTTCCTTGCCTCCTCAAATCTTTTTTTTTGAACATCACCCTCGATTTCAGCAAGGATCTCATAACCCTGCCTTTTCATAACTGCGAATATTGCACTTTCACGGTCAAAAGCACATATCAAAATCTTTGGAGTCTTTGCACCAGACGCTTCTTTTATGGCATCAAGCTGGTACTTCAGCCACCTGTCCTTTATGATTGCAATAATTGTCCCTTCCAAAACAACAAAAGAATGATGGCTTCCTCTTGGAACATCCTCCGGTGCATCTGCAATCTTCCCTAAAATTCTCAAAGTTTTGGCATCAGCCCCAAATTCAGTTTTCTCAACTTCTATTTTAATAAAAATTTTTTTCTTGAAAACATCGGAAGACTCCTCTTTACCCCCAACTTTTATTTTTCTTACAGTCTCTCCTTTGACAAAATCTCCAGCATCAATAATGTTGCTTAGATACCACAAATCATCAAGACTCTCAATCTTAATCTTGAATTCTCCATTCTTCAGATTGGAATAGATTATTTTCATTCCGCAACAGGAAAAGATTTATATATATAAATACTTACTTGCAAACTATGTTTCGATTGAAAATAACGAAAAACAAAAGAGGTCAAGACGCAACAAACGCAGCAACTCTTGTTGCAATACTAGCTGCGCTGATTATATTATACCTCATGTTTCTGCCCCCTCAGACAAGAGAAGAGCTTCTTTTTCCAAATAAAACAACAAACAAAACAGCAACTGCAACACAAGAAACAGAAGCTAATACCCTGCTTAAAGAAAGCCCTGGTAGACTCTCTTACTTAGGACAGAACGAATACGAGCACACTCTCCCTTCTTTTACTCTTTACAGGACAATAAGTGCAAAAGAACTCAAGTCAGAAAATCCCTTCGTGGCAAGAACAGGATGGTTTGACAAAAAAACAAAAAACATAAGCTTTTCAATTGCTGATTTTGCAAACACAGAAAATATTGCCCTTTCCTTTGTTGCCCCTGAGCACGAAGGAAATTTGATAATAAGGCTAAACAGCAATACAGTATTTGAAAGTGCAGTCGAGTCATTGAATGTTGAGCCAATAAACCTGCCAAAAGAACTTCTTGGAAAAAGCAACACCCTCGAGTTTTCAGTGTCAGGAGTCGGCTGGCAGTTCTGGAAAACAAATCAGTACGCAATAAAAAATCTAAAAATAACAGCAGACATCACTGATGTGAGCAGGCAGGAAAGCAGGAACCTTTTCACAGCAACAGCCACTGAAAAATTCAACCTCGAAAAAAGCACATTAAGATTTGTTCCAAACTGCAGGGAAAATGATGTCGGAATCCTTGACATAAACATAAACACTTACAATGTTTTTTCAGCAGTGCCTGACTGCGGAATTGCCAACAGGCTTGAAGTTCCAACAGGAATTATAGATTCTGGAGAAAACAGAATAACATTCAAGACAAATAAAGGATCCTACCTCATTGACCAGATAAGCATAACAAACAAGCTGAAAGAACAGCCCTCAACAGTTTACTATTTTGAGATTTCACAGAAACAATTTGATGACATACAGAACAGCAGGCAGAAGGCAAATTTTACAATAAGCTTTGTTGAAAGCGACAAAGACAAGGAAGCCGCAATCACCATAAACGGGCATTCTCTTGGGATAAGCCAGAAAAAAAATGAATACTCCCGCATTATTGAAAAAAGCTGGCTGAATTCAGGAACAAACTACATAAAGATAGAGCCGAAAGCAACCCTTGATGTTGTAAGCTTGATAATAAGACTTCAATAAAATTCAATTTAGCAACCAACATAAAATTAAGTTTTTCATTCTTTTTCATCTTATATTTTAGAGGCAAAGGTTTATAAATTAATTATTCTATGATGCCAGTATGCCTGTCATTGCACGAGATATATATGATCAGGGAATAAAAGAGGAGTATTCTAAAGCTAAAGGTCTTGCTAGAGAAGATGATGAAGAGAAAAGACTGAGAAATGAAATTGAAATAGCGAAGAAAGAAGAACTCAAGGAATCAATTGAAGAGAACTGGCAGATTGGCAAAGCAGTTGTTGGGGCAACAGGAAAAGCAATAGCAGGGTACGCGAAAGCAGGGTATGGCATTGCGAAAGGAACTTATGGCGCTGCTAAAAAAACAAAAGATGCGGGGGTTGCTGCGGTTAATGGTCTTCAAAATGCAGTCAGTTGGACAGCTTCCAATGTGATTCTCTTTTTATTTGCTGTAATATTCGTTCACGCAATAGACATATCACTCGGATTCAACAATTTCATTACAAGGTTCTGGCTTTATATGGGCTTGACGGTCTGGGCTTGGCTTGCATTGTTCAAACAGCCAGGGACCAAAGCAGAGTTCAGAGATTTGCTGGTGTTTATATTAATTCCAATAATATTATCTTACACCATAGAACTCGTACCTTTGTTAAAGAATGAATACACCCTGCTGATTTTCATTTTCATTTGGATGATTGCAGGAATATATCTTGCTTCAGAATCCTTGAAAGAGCCGATGATAATATCAGCAGTATCGCTGTTTCTTCCTTATGCAATACACTTTGCAGAAAAAACCAATGCTCAAATTCCGCTTGGATACATACTGATTTGGATTCCTCCATGGATCCTTTATTTATTCTTTATGTCAAGAGCTGAAGGTAAATTTTTCAACATCCTAAAATTCGCCTACACAGGCGCACTTTTGATATTTCTAATAATCCCCACAGTTGCAAGCGCGCTTTCAGTGCCTGCATACGCTGATTTCATAAAAGTTAATCTAAAGACTGATAATGCAGTGAAATTAATGCAGGATAATTTTAAAATTTCAATGGGATTCATCGCAAAAGCAATTACTGGGGGATTTACTTCAATTCAAAAAAGTTATCAAGCTCAGATTTTCTACGCAACACACGGCTATTATCAGGGAGAAACTGAAGATACGAAGCAGTTTGTCGGCATACGACTTCTTGAGCCATCAATACAGAACAAGCTACAATATTCTCCTGAGGAAAAATTCTTTGAAACAAGAACAGCAATAGAAGCATACAATCCCAAGCAGAAATTCAAGGTAGCATACTCGTGCACAACGCAGTCAGATGAATGCTTTCAATTGACTGAAAAAACAGAATGCCCTGCAACAGCTTCCACAATCACGCCAAAAGAAGAACTTGTTTTATCAGAACAATCTTACTACACAGAAGCAACCTGCTATCCAAAGCTTCAGCTTGGCTGGAACTCTGTAAGCATATCAACAACACTTCTTGATTTCACAACAGAATCAAGACTCACAACATTCTTCATCGATTTTGATGCGATGAATCAGATAGTTGCAAGTTACAGAAGAGAAAAAAACATTCAAACAGAAGTTGACATCTTGCAAATACCTCAGTTTTCTTCCATAAGAAATGTAAAAACAGTTTCAATATCTGATCCAGGGCCAGTAAAGCTGATAATAGCAGTTCCAACAAAACAACCTATT
>DATDSP010000018.1:0-12213 GCA_035291205.1 Candidatus Nanoarchaeia archaeon
GGGGGGGGGGGGGGGCCCGAAGCGCCTAGCATACCCAACACACAGTCAGAAACCGAGGTAAGAAAATGAGACAAACCGGAGCAATCTTTAGCATTATCTTTTTATCAGCATTTTTGTTTTCTGCAGTGCTGATTATAACTAATTTCACTACAGTCGACAAGGCATCATGGCTTATGGACGGATTTCATATTGTGATAGGCATTCTGCTTATCTTCCTTGGTTCAACACTCCTTAGAGTTTATATGGACACTCGCAAAAAAAACATTTTGTATCTCGCAATCGGCTTTTTAGTTCTGGCTTTTGGGCGGTTGATTACTCTTTACATTCAGGAATACATTGTCAGCAGTAATGCAACAGTATTCCCTGCAGAACCTGTGCTTTTTTCATCAGTATCCCAAACCCTGGGAGTAATTTTTGTATTTTTTGGCTTTAAGGAATTAATATCAAGAGGGAAAAAATGACAAATCCGCTTATTCATATCTCAGCAGTTTTTCAGGTAATATCTTTTCTTTTGCTTTTTTATCTTGGGATGAATTTTATTAAAAAAGAAAGCAACAGGCATAAAAGAGTAGGCGTAGGTCTGCTTTTTTTTGCGTTCAGTTACCTGGTAGTAACATTTTTTCTTTATTTTAACACAATCTCCCCAACAATAAGGGCATCGGCGAGCTTGTTGTATCTTGCAGGCATAGTAATGATAATGATAGAGCTTTTGTAGAGGTTTAACACAATAAAAAATAAAAACAACAAGATTTATAAATAAAACATCAAATTTTCATAATTCTACTCAATTTTAATTATGGCAAATCACTTTAATAATTGGAAATTTGTTCCCAACGAATAAGTGATCTGCTTATTAGGAAATGACCTTACACTCATTTCAAAACATACGAAAATTAAGGTTATTTCCTATAAATTCACTTTTAAGACGACTTTTATGGGAACTGAGAGGATAAAATGTCAATCAAAAGATTCGGGGCAAGATACGGCGGCTCTCTACGGGCAAAATTTGGGAACGTTGAGAAAAGACAGAAAGCATTCTATGAATGCCCTTCCTGTAAGGCGATGCGCGTCAAAAGAATATCCTTAGGAATATGGCAGTGCAGGAAATGCAGTACAAAACTTGCGGGCAAGGCATATTCCCTGAGCAGGCAGGCTGTTGTACTGAAAGAAATAACGCCTATTGAAAAAGAATCAGTTGCTGTGCAATCATCAGAAATGCAGGAAGCTGAAGATACAGCGTAATATGAATGTATTGTTGTAAATGTAATTATTGTTGTAAATGTAATGCAGATAACGCGGGGAAAACATCAAAATGCCATACAAATGCTTTTACTGCAACAAGGATATTGACAGCAGTTACACCACAAAAAAAGTCAGGTGCCCCTATTGCGGTTCAAAAATACTTTTCAAACCAAGAAACACAATAACAAAAGTCAAGGCGCGATGAGGTAAAAATGCAGGTTTCAAAGGATGTTGAGCAGAAAATCCATCAGCTTCAGCTTCTGGAGCAGAATATGCAGACTTTTCTTGCGCAGAAGCAGACATTTCAGGTTCAACTCGTTGAAATTGAGTCAGCATTGTCCGAGATAGAAAAGACTGATAAGGTGTACAAGATTGTGGGGAGCATTATGGTTTCTTCTGGAAAAGAGGATTTGAAGAAGGATCTTGAAAGCAAGAAGGAAATCCTCCAGCTGAGGCTGAAGAGCGTTGAAAAGCAGGAAGATAAAATAAAGGAGAAAGCATCTGCTCTTCAGGAAGAAGTTCTTGGTGAAATGGAGAAATCCAAGTGAGCATCGGGGGTGTTTTATGCCGGAAAAACTCAGTTCAGTTCTTGAAGCATTGAATGAACTTCAGAATGACAATACTGTTCCAAGGAATGTGAAAAACAAGGTTGGCGCAATAATTGAAATCCTGAAAGACGAGACAACAGATGTTTCAATAAGAATCAACAAGGTTATGCAGGAGCTTGAAGAGATAACAGAAGATCCGAATATGCAGGCATATATAAGAACGCAGATATGGAATGTAGTGTCACTTCTTGAAATGGTGCACTAACTGATGCTGCGATTCTGATTTTTCAGTTTTCTTAATCTTCAGAATCTCTGATTTTATGAGAAGGACATTTGGAATGTATATACTGTCTCCTGACCTGATTTCAACAATTGTCTCAACAAGCCCAATTCTTTTTATTTCACCCTCAACTTCCTTTATTTTTATGATATCCCCGGCTTCGAGAATTTTCTTTGCTGCAAGATAAATTCCTGCGATGACATTCGGCAGAAAATCCTTTAAGCTGAGCGCAAGAGAGATTATTACTGCCACGACGACTGCAAGGGCTATCCATTTAAGTACTGCTGATGTCAGCTTAAGCTGATTCAATGCGAGAATTATCGCGGTGAAATAAATCAAAAACGACACCATTGTTCCAACCAGCTCAGAAAGCCTTATTCTTATGTTGCCGACATTTCTCAAGAAACGGTCGACTTCAAACTCATTCATCATTTTTTCTATAAGCTTACCGAGTATCTTTCCTATAATGAATCCTATGAGAATTATCAGCACTGCAATTATGAAATCCTGGAGAACCCCTGAAAACAGGGCTTTCAGGAGATTGTAAGCATTTTCTATTGATGATCCAGCCATAGCAGAAACAAAAATTTCCAAGTTTTTAAACTTTGTGCGTCATAATATGTGGATAGCATCTTCAAAATTCTCGACGCGAATGAGGATGGAGCTGCGCACTATGCTCAGTGCAGTGTGCACAGGATGCGCTCGTCGCTGATACTTACAGATTGAATTTTGACCTTACGATGCCGCTCTCCCACAAACAGTTGACTTATTTTGACTTATTATTTGCCATTTAAGATAAATATTTAATATAAACTAATATAAATTAAAGCAAGGTAATATCTTGTGAAATGCATAACTCCTAAAATGAAAGAAAAACCTGAAAAAGTCAATGAAAAAGAAGCCGCAAAGAAAGGCATCCTGGAGCAGATAAAAGAATTAGAGGATGAGCTGAAAAAAACAAAATACAACAAGGCAACCCAGCATCACATTGGCCTGGTAAAGGCAAAGCTCGCACGGCTCAAGGAAAAACAGCTTGCAAGAACATCGGGAGGAAAGAGGGGAGAGGGATATTCTGTAAGAAAAACAGGAGATGCAACAGTTGTGCTTGTGGGCTTTCCCTCTGTTGGAAAATCAACACTCCTTAATAAAATCACGAACGCAGAGTCAAAAATAGCAGCGTATGCATTTACAACACTTACATGCATTCCTGGATTAATGGAGTACAAGCACGCAAAAATACAGGTTTTGGATATTCCCGGAATGGTGCAGGGTGCAGCAAGAGGAATCGGCAGGGGAAGAGAAGTTTTGTCAGTGGTGCAGAATTCCGACATGGTTATTATTTTGCTTGATGTCTTTGATTACAGGCAGCTCGACACAATAAAGCATGAGTTATACGATGCTGGAATAAGGATGAATCAAAAAAAGCCTGATGTCACGATTAAGAAAACAATGAGGGGTGGAATATCAGTTGCGTCAACAGTAAGACTGAGCCACCTTGATGAAAGAACAATAACTTCTGTGCTGAAGGAATACAAGATGATTAATGCTGACATTGTCATAAGAGAAGACATTACTGTTGACCAGCTCATCGATATTGTTGAGGGCAACAAGAAATATATCCCCGCAGTTATTGTATTGAACAAGATTGACATGGTTGACGAGAAAACAATACAAACTGCCCGGGAATATGCTGGGAATTCAATACCTATTTCTGCTGAAAAGAACATAAATCTTGAAATTCTTAAGGAAGCCATATTTCAGAAGCTGAATTTCATAAGAATTTATCTCAAGGAAACTGGCAGGAGGGCTGATACAGAAGAACCGCTGATAATGAAAAGCCCCTGCACGATAAGGGAGGTCTGCAGCAAGCTCCACAAGGATTTTGTCACCAAATTCCGATTTGCAAGAATCTGGGGGAAATCCGTAAAATTTGACGGCCAGAAAATATTTAACATGGAGCACGCACTTATGGATGAGGATGTTCTTCAGCTTAACATCAAATAAATTTATAAATGATTGAAGATTCTGGCAGTCAGGTGATTTTATGGCAAAAAAAGAAAAAGAACATGAAAAAAATGAAGTAAGAAAGGAATCAGCAGGAATGAGCAGGGAAGAGCAGATAGGATTTCACAAGGGTTCATTAAGCACGCTTGCCAAGGAAAGGCAGGAGTTTTTGAGAATGCTCAGCATAGTTGAGCAGTTGATGAATCTCCACCTAAAGAGCCTGCAGGATTTGGGTGTTGATCTTGAGAAGGAAGCTCAGAAGGAGCAGAAAAGCAAGAAACCGATTGAAGACCTGCTGAAATAGTTATTTTTCCTTTTATGATTTTTTAATATTTTTCTTTTTAAATTTGTTTTACTTGTGGTACTTTCCCTTGTTCATTATTGTAAATGCCCGGTAAATCTGCTCCAAAAGAAATATTCTGCAGATGTCGTGCTGAAGAGTCATTCTCGAAAGTGAAATTTTTGCATCTGCCCTGTCAAGAACGTCTTTTGAAAGTCCAAAAGCCCCTCCAACGACGAAGCTGATTTTCTTGTTCTCCTCTTTTTTTCTTTTCAGGAAGCCGGCGAATTCCTCTGAAGAGAATTGCTGTCCAGAAGCATCGAGCACAGCAACATGTCCTTCGGCTTTTGCAAGGATTTTCTCGCCTTCCTTCCTCCTGACAATTTCAGGATTTCTGTCTTTTTCTTCCCTGACTTCAATAAACTTTACATCAGAGTAGTTTCGCAATCTTTTTAAGTACAGCTCGAATTCTTTTTTGCAGTATTCCTGCTTTCCAACAGCAATTATTGTCATCATTTTTTTAATGATGTTTTGCAGGTTTAAAATGTTTTTTATTAAAAACTGGCGGGTTTAATACCCCAGACTTTAGTCCGACAGTTTTTGTTATTTCAAATAAAATAAAGCAAACAGAAAATTAAAAATCATGAAATATAATAGAAAACCTAAATTTGTCAAAAACTCCGCACTGAAGTGCGGAGCATGTGACGGAGTTTTTGAGCATGCTCAGAAATTGCTCGTCCTTACTGCGTGCTGAAGCATCGCAGATTGCGTCAAGAGCAATTTCTGACATTTAATATTATTTGTTAGGTTTTCTAGTATATAATAGAGGAAAATAATAGGGGAAAAATTATATTAAAAACTATTGATATCTATTATAAATCAAATAATGGGGAAAACAATGAAATACGTATTTTACGCCTACGGCCACGAGAATATGCTTGCTACGCACGAAAAAACAATTGAGTTTACAAAGGACGATTTTCTTACAAAAAAAGGGGACTGCATCATTGGAATAAGGGCTGATTTTAATCCTGAAAAAATAAAAAAATTCCTGAAGTTCAAGAAATTGAAAATCACATTAAGCAGCGGAAGAGAAAAGGATGAATTTTTTTTTGAGGCAAATCCTTCATTTAACAGCATCCACGAGCTTGTTATGAGAAAGACCCGGTTCATTTCTGACAGGACTTTCGGAATTGGAGCGGACAGGTCAGCAGCTGAACTAAGCAGAAAGCTGTTTGACAAGCTTAAAAGCCCTGAAAGAAAAATAAAGGCAGTAATTGAAAGTTGTGATTAAAAATGAATGAAGAAATAAAATCTCTGCTCCAAAAATACAAAATTTCAGCAAATCCAAAGCTTGACCAGCATTTCATGATTGATGAAGGGATAATAAGCAGGATAGTAAGCTCAGCTGAAATAAACTCTGAAGACGTTATTCTTGAAATAGGGGCTGGCCTGGGAGCAGTTTCAAAGCGCATCCCACAGTGCAAAAAATTAGTACTTGTCGAAATTGACCCTCAGTTTGTGCATGTCCTAAATGAAATATTCTCTGCAGAAATAAAAGAAAAAAAAGCGGTTGTGATAAATGAAAATGCCCTTGAAATCATTGACGACCTGAAGTTCAGCAAGATAATCTCCAATCTTCCTTATTCAATCTGCGAGCCAATTTTTCATAAGCTGTTCGGCAGGAAGTTTCAGCTTGCAATATTTGCTGTGCCCTCAAATTTTTACAAAAAGCTTCTCGAAGCCAAAATAACATTCACATTAATCGCCAACTCCTTCTACAAGTTTGACAAGCTCTGCGATGCAAAAAGAACATCTTTTTATCCAGTGCCTGATGTTGATTCAGTGATAATGAGGGTCTCTCCAAAAGAGCCGTTGATTGACGCCTACATAGTCCAGAAGCTTTATTTTCAGAGGGACAAGAAAGTCAAGAATGCACTTATGGAAACACTGATAGATTTGTATGGTTTGACTAAAAGAAAAGCAAAAGCCGAAGTGCAGAATTTTCATCTTGATGAGGAATTCCTTAACAAGGATGCGCATGACCTTCTTTATGATGAATACATAAACGTAGTGGAGAAAATAAAAAATGTCCAGGAAACAGCTCAACAAGTCTGAAATCAGGGAATTGAATTCCGAGCTCATCGAATACGGCTTTTCTTTTGATGCAAAGGACAAAATTGAGATATTTAAGGAGGGTTATGAAATTCTGATGTCAAATAATACACTGATGTTCTTCAGATTTGAGAACAGATGGGCGCCTACATTAAAGCTTATTCTGGAGAGAAACTTTCTGAAGAAGATTGTTGTTGATATGGGTGCTGTGAGATTTGTTGTCTCAGGAGCAGACATAATGAGGCCTGGTGTAGTGGAAATTGATGAAGGAATCTCATCAGGGGATTTTGTGGCTGTTGCGGATGTCAACAATAAAAAACCCCTTGCTGTCGGCATTGCACTTTTTTCTGCAGATCAAATGAGAAGAATGGAGAAGGGCAAGGTCATCAAGAACATACATTTCGTCGGAGATAAACTTTGGAATTCGTTTTAGGTTTATTTTCTTAACTAAATTCACCCAAAAAATGAAAAATATTAACAACATATTTATAAATAACAAGGAATAAGCATTAGAAGGAGTTGTGTGGTTTGTAATGTTGTTTTTAATTTTAATGTTGTTTGTATATTGCGTGGTTTGTGGTTTGCAAGCGATGTTGTCCGCGTCTCTTTCAGTTTTGGGCCAGTGAAGACAGCGAAGACAAGCAAAAAAAAATAACAAAAAGAAAGAATAACAAAAAGAAAGAATAACAAAAAGAATAACAAAGACCAAAATAAGCAAAATAAATGAAATAAGTGAGATAAATGAGCACAGTTCAGGAGCTTAGTGTACCAACAGGAGAAATTCTGGGACAGAAAATGAATTTAGAGCAGAGAGCGTCTTTGGTCGATTCTGAAGTAAGTGAAAGTCATGTTCTTGCAGAAAGTGAAAGTCATGTTCTTGCAGATGTCTTTTCCGAGCTTGACAAAGTAATTGAGAAATATTCAGGATACACTTTAGATCAAATTTCTCAAAGTAGAAAAGAAATAATGAAGGATGCTGATGTTGTTAAAATCAGAAAAAAACTGTATGACTTTTCATCGGATGTGCAAAGTTCAATAATTGAGTTTAGGAATCTTGTTCTGGAATGGTGCAGGGAAAATCTGAAAGCAACCGGGCGCGGGCAAATCGAAGCCAGGGAATATGCGATGCTTGAATCGATATGCCACGAGGAACATATGTACCATGACAGATACAAAGACTGGGTTCTTGGCAAGGCTACTGTCGATAAAAGACAACTTGAATCTTCCGGCAACCTTGAAGAAGCGCTTAAAAAAATAGAACTCAGCTATGCTGATCTTATCTATTCGCATCATCAGGAGGAAATTAAGCAAGGCAAGCTGATATGCCTAAAAGACGGCTCTAGCGGTGAATTGTATTATGTCGGAAGACTGATAGTCGCAAGAGAACTTGTTGCCTGTAAGCAAAATCTTGAAAAAGAAATTATCAGCTCTGTTTCAAAAAAACTTGGAATGAAAAGCAGCGAAGTCAGGAGAAATCTTGAGAAAGCAATTGAAGGCAAAGGGTACAGTTCATTATATGAATGGCTTGAGCAGACAAGAACCTGCACAATCGACTTGAAAGATTTCAATTTAAGCGAATATTTTGAAAACGGGAAAAGAGAAAAAATAACCACATATCTTGAAGAAGAATCCCAAAAAATACCTCTGCCTGAAGCGGCTCTGATAGAAAGAATAAAAGATGCCAGCCTTGCTGATAAAGTCCTTCTTGTAAGATATCTGCATAAGCATCCTCACAGCAATGGCGTCAAAAGAGACTTGTACGATGTTGGCGGATTAAGAATGATACTTTTCGATGACGCTTCTAAATGCTATGAAGCAAAAGAATGGTTTGAAAAAAAAGCAGGGGATATCGGATTTGACGTTACGCCTGATGACAAGATAAAAGGCAAGCAGGGAGAATATCAAAGCATACATCTTGATTTCATTAACGTTTCCACAGGGGTCTGTTTTGAAGTGCAGATAAGAACAAATGAAATGGACAACGCTGCTGAAACAGATTACAGACAGTCGCACCAAAATCACAGACTGGGAACACATCACCAAATAGAGAGTCTGGTAAGGGCGGGTGTTGTAAATGAAAAGGAAGTACTGCTTACAAGACTAATCTTAACTCCAACAAGCAAACGCGCATACAACCGCTTAAGCACAAACTGATTTTTTAACTTATTTCTTCCAGCCTTCTTTGTTTTGGGAAATAATTAATTATTTTTTCTTCAGTTATCTTTCCGCATCCGAAGAAGTCATTCGCGTTTTTTATTATCACAAATTCTTTTCCAACCCTGCTTTTCCTTTCAACATCCTCTCCAACAATCCATCGCCTTATTTCATCATCATCCAGCCCAACAACATTTGCTTTTGCTTCCCCGCCAAACATCTGGCTTCCTTCTACGCTGAGACGCACAAAATTATTATGAACTTCAGCAACGTAAAGCCCAATGGAATTTATTTTCAAGTGTCCAAGCTCGAGTTCAGCAATTTTCCTGCTCACAGCAAAAACCCTGTTGTCGCGGTTTTTGAGGAAAAAATAGCTGTTCTTGATTTTCCTGACAAAACCACTTTCAATGTTCCAATGCCCGGCAATCCTTTCAAGCATATCAGAAGATTCCTTTGAATTTAATGCAGTCAGCTTTCCAATTTGCATACAGCACAGAAATAAGGCAGAGTAAATAAATCTTATTGATAAAAAATTAATTTACTTCCACTCTTTCATAAACTCCACTATTATCCTGTTCTACAAATCCTTTTGATTTCAGCAGTTCATCGAGAGATTTCAGAAATTTTTTTGGAGGATTATTGCCCTTTTTTGCTTCTCTTTTACCACCCTCAATTCCCTTGCTGTTTATTAGTTCCATCAATCCACTGTAAGAAGGGGATACTTTGACAATCTTTCCATCTCTGTTTATCGAAATCACACCCTCTCCAAATTCTGCAGAATATGGATAAACATCAAATTCTATATTCAGGCCTATTGTTTTGCAGTAAATGTCCGTATCACAGTAAAATCCAATTCTTCTTACTGGCCCGTCTTCTTTACCATCAAAATAAGCAACGTAAAGAAGATTTATCATTTTCTTTCCCAGTTTTAAATATTCTTCCATATGGTTTTAAGAATTATTTTTTAGACTTTTTATTTTTTATCAATAAACATCATATATTTTCGTAGGTGTATAGCATCTTCAAAATTCTCGACGTGAATGATGATGGAGCTGCGTTCCCGCAACGTCTTTCGCCCCGTTGACAAGCGATGTGCAGCGTTCACTTCGTTCAGCTGCACGCGCTCGCCCTACGAACATTAATCAAGGCGAGCGCGTTAAGAGGGATTGCGAAGCACATCCCTCATCACATCGGCGTCAACTGACGAAACGGTTGGGAGCCACCCCTCGCAACGCTCGTCGATAAAATTGTTTTATGGAATTTTGACCTTAAGGATGCTATGCACATACTGTGGGGTGGTTTTTGTTCGGGGTTATGACGTACACAGCGGCTTTGCATCAGAATTTAAAATGGAAACGAATATTGCTCCAACACTCTATCTTAATACTCCATTTTTAATGCTCCATTTTTTGTTTTCAATTCATTCAGAAATCATTTTCTAAACTCTGCCATAGCATCAATAATCTTTTTCATATTTTCGTTGCTTACAGTGGTTGTGTAGCTGTGAAGAATTATCTTTAGCTCATTGATTGTTGAAGGCATCAGGTCAATTATCTTGTTAATGTGGACATCCCTCAAGCGGGGAACATCAAGCTTCATAATTTTGTCAAACAATTCTTTTGCTTCATTGTCAGTCAAGCTTACAAACTGATTAAGATAATCGTATGTTTTTGCAGACCTGAAATTAAGATCTGTGTCTCGTTTTTTTATTTTTTCAAGCTCTGCCTTGACCTCAGACATTGTTGCTGTTTTTTCACTTACTACAATCTGCTCCGGCATTTTAATCCTCTATTTTAGTTTCAACAAATGAACTGGATGAACTATTAAAGTTTTCTCCTTTCCCTTATCATTGAATGCAAGAACATAGCACCTTCCCCTTTTTCCTTTGACAACTGCTGTCTTGCCGTGAAAATCCCCATGGTACATTCCTTTGTGCACTGCTGGTTCTGCAGCAAGGCCTACAGTTTCTCCGGCTTTAAATTCCTGAAGGTACCTCGTAAGACTGATTTTGCCTTTCTCCCTGTGGTGCTTGCTGAACTTGTGCCTTGACTTGCTTCTTGAAGTGCCTATCCTCTTAACCATATGTATTGAAAGAAAAGCAGTTCATTTATAAAATTATCGGAAGGAATCCTCATTAAAACTTTTGAATATATTGCATATTCTTGATTAGCACATCTTCCAAATCATCTAGGTTCTGGAATATCCAGAATAATTAATTGTATTTTTTGTTATAACCCTCAAATAGAAAACTTTATATATTTCCCTTAACTTATTGAGTGTTACGATTTTGAAATAAGTAGGAGAAATAAGTAAGAGAAATAAGTGATAAAGAAAAATAAAAAGGGGAGGAAAAAATGGGGATATTTTCAAAATTAAAAGAAACATTCTCAGGAAAACCAGTTGAACAAAACGAAGAAGACTATCTTGAACTTGATTCTTCTCACGATGATAGAAAATCAAAGGTTGTTGTAAGGCCTTTTGTGCTTCAGGATTTTGCTGACATCAAGGGAGTTTTGGATGCAACAAGAGAAGGATACACAATAAGCTTAATCAACATAAAGCCTTTGAAGGAAAAGGATATGGCTGAATTAAAAAGAGCTGTGCAGAAACTTAAGAAAACAGCTGAAGCAATTGAAGGAGATATTGCAGGATTCGGAGACGACTGGCTTGTACTGGCTCCAAACTTTGCACAAATTTACAGAAGCAAACCCGGACCTCAGAATTCCCCCCAAAATGCCCAGCAACCGCAGCCATCCCAAGGAAGTGTTGCACAAGTCAGCGATGAAGAGATTTGATTTATAATAGAGGCCAATAGTTTTTAATATGATTTTTCCCCTATTAGATTCTTCCGCTATTATATACTAGAAAACTTAACAAATAATATTAAATGTCAGAAATTGCTCTTGACGCAATCTGCGATGCTTCAGCACGCAGTAAGTACGAGCAATTTCTGAGCATGCTCAAAAACTCCGCCACATGCTCCGCACTTCAGTGCGGAGTTTTTGACAAATTTAGGTTTCCTATTATATTTTGAATAAGTTTTGTTTATTCATTCTTTAATTTCTTGCACACTATTTCTTGCACACTAAGTCGCAGGTATAAAGCCAAATAATATCTGATTTTGCAGAAAAGGATTTTGATTGATATTTCTCAAGACGAAACTGGCGGATTTCCTGAATGTTTCTTTTTCCATATTTCCCATTTCAGTTAATGATGCTTTTTTGTTTATTTCTCCGCTGATGCGACCAGAACAAATCCTGAAAAAAATGAAAATCTGCCAGCTTCAAAAACTCTGACATTTCTGAATTTTGCTGAGTACAGTATTTCACTTAATTTTTTTCGAGAAAAAATATTGTATTTTATACCCTTCATCTTGAAAAAATATTGCCACATCTTTGTTAATAAATTGTAATTGGGTGCGGTTATTACGAGATTATTATCACACTGCAAATAACAAAAACTCGCTGCTTGGAGCTATCCGCAGGCTAAAGCCTGCGGTTTTACGCTCCTCGCTTAATCGCGAGTTTTTGGAATTAAAAACTGTCGGACTAAAGTCAGGGGTATTAAACCCGCCAGTTTTTAATAAATTT
>DATDSP010000019.1:0-4635 GCA_035291205.1 Candidatus Nanoarchaeia archaeon
CCCCGTTGACAAGCGAGGTAAGGCATAAAGCCTTACTTCGTGGCACGCCCAATAGCAAGCAAGCCACGAAGTGCAGCTGAACGAAGTGAATGCTGCACAACTTTTGGTCAAGCTTTTTGTAAAAGGTTGGTTGACAAGCGATATACTGCATAAAGCAGTATTTCGTGGCTGGCTGATTTTTGTGCAGGCCACGAACCGTGCAGGCTTGTCCTGCACATCGGCGTCAACTGACGAAACGGTTGGGGAGCACCCCCTCGCGACGAGCCAGATTGTTTTATCTACGAGCTGCGGAATTGATTCTGGGCAGGGTTTCATATTAGCCATTCCCTCACAATTCACTCATCAAAGTCTCTTACACTAATCTGGCCTTTTCTTTTTCCTTCTTTAACTTCGACAATTTCATCAGAGACCTGCTTCTTCAGCTGTTCAGCAATATTTTTTCCAACCAGCTGTGCCAGAATTGAAATGTCTGTTTTTCTGACATCAGCAATATTCCTTATCTTGTTGTTAAACAATTTTCTTGCCCTCGCTCTTCCAATGTTCTCAAGCCTGAGCAATGGCAAAATTTCTTCTCTTGCACCGTACTTCAGCCTGATTCTGAGTTTTGAGATTTCATTCAGTACTGGCTGCATCCGAAGAAGCTTTCCAAGCTCAATCATTGAATAAACAAGCCAGTCAGCAGTCTCGAGCTTTGCGTGGATTTCTCCAGGCCGAACATCATATTTTTCCATCATGAACTCCTCATCTTTTTCACTAATCCATTCTTCAAAAAACATCGCTGTCTTAACTGAACTCAAGAATGAATCATATTCTGTGTCAAACATTGATGGCTCCTGAACAAGAAGCGATTGGCTGTTTTTATCAAGATGCTTCATTACATCATCCCACTCTTTGGTCTTCACCCTCAACACAGGCCTTATCTCTATTGTGTTTGATATCAGCTGAAGAAATGAGAAGGGTGTTATATCTTTTGCGTCTTTTTCATCTGCACCTTTTTTTACTGCGTTTTTCATTCCTGCAATCAAATTATTTGCTGTGTAAGGGTCAATGTAAAGTTCAGCGACTCTTCTGCCGGCTTCAGTAACATTGATGCCCTGCCTGCCGGACTCAACGAATTTATATTCATTAAGCAGAAGAATGGCATTTTTCACTTTGCTCTTCAAAGAATTAAAATCCCTGTATTGGTGGGCCCAAAAAGTTTTTTCAAAAAAATCAAAAAGCTCTTCCTCTGTTCCGACGAATCTTGTTGAAATCAAAGAAAGAATATATGTTCTCAGCACAGGCTCGACTGCAAGTTTTGAGAATATGTCTTCCGGGGAGCCATAAATGAATCTTTCAACAGCATCTTTTTTTTCAGCTCCTGTTTTTGCAATTATTATAGACTCGCCTAAGCTGTCAAACTTCGGCCTTCCTGCCCTGCCTGCCATCTGCAGGTATTCGAGAACCGCAATCCATTCCATTCCATTTCTTCCGTAGCGCTTCAAATCTTTTATAACTGCCCTGAACGCAGGAAGATCCAAACCAGCTGCAAGAGTCGGAGTGCAGCAAATAAATTTTATATTGCCATTCCTGAAGTTGTCCTCTACCAATTCTCTTTGCTTGCTTACAAGTCCTGCGTGATGAAATGCAACTCCTTGCTTTATGCATCTCGCGAGCCTTTCGCACTGTTTTGTTGGATTTGAAAGCGCTTTCAGGACTTTTTCTGACAATTCACCGAGATGTTCTGAATCTGCCTGCTTATTTTTGCTTACAAATTTTGCTATGTCTTCTGCTGTCTTCTCTGCACTTCTCTTGCTGTTGACAAATACCAAAGCCTGCTTCTGCCTATCTAATGTATCAGCTGCTATTTCAAGTATTGGTTCGGGCTTGGATTCTTGCCGGGTTTTCATTTCATGAGGGAATGGTGAGGAGTTTATTAATTTAAGTTTTGAAGTGTACTTTAATGAAATGTACTTTAAATTATATAAATGTTTAAAAACAAGATATGTTCTTAAATTTGATAAAAAAAGTGCTAACAAATTAATCAGTAATAAATTAATGATAACACCAGTAAAATAATGATAACACCAGTAAAAATAAGCAATAAAGTGAAATAAAAAGGAGAATAAAGCAAAAAGGTGGTCGAATGCAAAGTCTGCAAAGTCTGGAAGAAGTTTTGGGGAGTATGGAATATCCTGGAAGATTTCTTAGTGTCGGAAGAAGTCCAACTGAAGAATATGATACTGCATTAATTTACAGCATAACTGGAAGAAGTCCTGACAGTCAGTCAAGAGAGCTTGTTGAAGGAGAAAACACAGGTGTAGTAAGAACTAAAGTTACTGATCCTGAAGTTTTAAAAAAAGGCAGTGAGGCATTGCTTGTTTATCCCGCAATCATTCCTGTAACTGCGGGTGCATCCAACTATGTTGTCGCAAGCAACGGATATCAAACAAACCTTTTGCATACTGCGCTGGTAAATCTTACAAATTTTGTAGGCGAACTAAATAAAAAAGAGCACAATAAATTCGAAAAAACAGTAATTGAAAGTGCGTTATCCAATCCCCATCTAATATATGACCAGCAAAATGACAGGGTTATTGATGTCACAACATACGAACCTGACCCAAGCCACACTCCAAGAATAAGCTTAGTTGCTTCAACAGAAAGAGCCTGCCTGCACATAGTGCGATGCGGAAAGGATGAGCAAAAAGAACCAGCGTATCACCCTTTTGACTTATCAGGATTTAAGGAAGGTGAAGGAAGATTCATTTCAACATATGACGGCATAAACCAAGATCCCTTGCAAAGCTTTGAAGGAGAACCTCTTGAAGTAAAACTGCCTGGAAAAACCCCTGAACAAACAGCTCACGCAGTATACGAAGCACTGGCGCCAGAACAGGGAAAACTCGATTTAAGAGTTGGTGTGGTCTGTGTTTATTTTAAAAAAGAGAGAATATCGGAAGTTTTTACTGAATTACATTACAAAATATCAATAATAAACAGAACCAAAAATAAACAGGACCAAATTAATAAGTCATTCACGCCAATCACACCAGATTATTGAAGTCAGGAATAGTGAGGTGAAAAAATGATAGAAGAAAAAAAAACAAGCGACATGTATAGAACTCCAACACTACGAGCATGGCCTCAAGTAGTAAATGTTTCTGTTGATGATCTAACTAGTTATGAAAAACAAAAAGACCTCAAATATTCAACAAACCCTTTCCATGCCGCAGCTGTTTTTAACCCGTCAGGCAACAAACCATTATTTAAGCTCTCAAAAACAGGAAAAGGCGGACCGTCACAAACAAACTATGAAGATGTGGACGGAGCACTCAGCATCATACGATCTATTGAAAGCATAGGTAAATATCCAACAGTTGCAGTAATGAAACACACCAACCCAAGTGGTGTCGCGGCTAATGAAAGCCAATTAGAAGCATTCGAACACGCCTGGGACTGCGATGCAAGAGCAGCATACGGAGGAACAGTAGTTTTCAACTTCAGAATAACAGGCGACTTCTTAAGAGAAGCATATTCACATATCAGACAAATTGACAGTAAAACATTCATTGATGTGATGGTAGCACCTGAATTTTCAGATGATGCGCGTGTATACTTAAACAAAAAAGAAGCAATCCGTGTTTTTGAATATGATGCTGAGAGACTTGCTCAAATCGATCCGTTTGCCAAAGCAAAACCAAAACTTAAATTCCTTATAGATGGAAGAATAATTACATATGAACCGTACGTGGAAGCTGTTCGTTCAAAGGATGACTTAAAAATAATGACTACACTACAACCATCTGACCAAGAAGTGCACGATATGCTATTTGCATGGTATGTATGTGCACGCACGCACAGCAACGCAGTAGTCCTCGCTAGAAACATGGCGACCATTTCAGTTGGAACCGGCAAACAAGAAAGAATAAACGCAATTGAAGATGCTATTACAAAAGGCGAAGCAAAAGCAGTTTACCGCAAAGACGACCCTAAGAACTGTATGCGCGGAGCGGTAATTGCATCCGACGGATTTATTCCAAACATAGACAACATTCCACCATTGCAAGAAAAAGGAGTGACTGCAATAATCCAACCCGGAGGGTCAAAAGTAGCGGATGACGCAGTAATTGCAGCGTGCAATGAAGCAGGAATTACAGTAGCATTTACTGAGTGGCGCTGCTTTTCGCACAATGATTAAATCTGAAAGAAGTTGATCCATGTACAGCAATCTCGGATCAAGCCGCTGGCTCTGCCAAGAAACACTTCCTGATTATTTCGTCTCTTTTTGTTTCAAACCAAAATGCATCAATGCTGTGTTCTTCGGGAAAAGACAATATTCCCATATTTGTCAGTGCCTGTTTGACAACAGAATATATGTATTCAGGCAAAGTGCAAACAAGTGTTCCGTCTAAATCAAATATTGCTGCTTTGTACATTCAGCTGTAAAATTCATTAGAAAGTTATAAAATTAGTTGTGTTGGAGGCAATATAATTGTGTTGGAGGCAATATAAAAAACTCTACCGAAAACCGGCTTAGTAGAAAAAGTAGGTTGCCATCAATATTGCGAGCATAATCAGGGAATGTTGTTAAGCAAAAAGGAAATTGCAATGGGAATTTTTGCCTTCGTCAACAAATTCGGATGCGAGCCGATG
>DATDSP010000020.1:0-11439 GCA_035291205.1 Candidatus Nanoarchaeia archaeon
CGTAAAACCGCAGGCTTTAGCCTGCGGATAGCTCCGAGCAGCGAGTTTTTGTTATTTTAGTTGCTCGGGGAAATTTCTTCATTTCATTCAGAAACTTCTCATAATCCGATACGTTATGTCTAATTCTTAAAATGGGGGCTAAAAAGAAAATAGGGGGGAAAGTTTTAAAAGCATATAATAATTCTCAATTTTATGGATTCAACATTAGCATGGAAAAAATTCGCAAATGGACAAACTCCTTCAAGTGTTACATTAGATGAAATCTTTTATGAAAAAGTTCCAACAGATTCAAAAGTTTTAGATTTTGGTTGTGCTTGGGGAAGAGTTCCTTTAGAATTACAAGAAAAGGGCTACAATGTAGTAGGATTTGATATTAATGAAGCAGAAATTTCAAAAGCACAAGATTTTGCCAAAGAGTCAAATAAAAAGTATACTGCACAAGTTCAATTTGATGTTGCAAATGCTTTAAAATTACCTTATGAAGATAATTCATTTGATGCTTGTTTAATGCAGGCTTTTATGACAACCTTAACTAATCCAAGACATAGAACAAAAGTTCTTGATGAAGCTAAAAGAGTTTTGAAAAATGATGGTGTTCTTTATATGGGAGTTTTTGGACAAACTCGGGAAAATCCAAAATATAAAGAAAGATATGATGCTCATTTTCCAATTACTAAAGAAAAAGGAACTTTTATTGTAACAAAAGATGGAACACCAAATACTGAAGAGATTTACAGAGTTCATCATTACACAAGAGATGAATTGAGTGATTTATTAACTCCAAGATTTAAAGTTGAAACTTTTAACGATACTATTTTTACAAGTTATCATGGCAATAAAGCGAATGGTTTTATCGTTGTTGCTAAAAAATAAAACTTTTCCCCTTTGATTCTTTGTCTTTGAGAGTCGCATAGCTCCAACGAAGGACGCCCCCATTTTAAGAACTTCTTCGCTTCACTCCCTCGTTCGCCTTGCAGGCTCACCGCATAACACGGGATGCCGTCCCACAATTCTTTTCTAAAACATAAAATTTGCAAATAAAAAATAAACTCCCTACTTTAAGCAGCAATCTCCATTCTCATCCTCCAAATTTTACCTAAATTATGCGCTATACTCACCAAATTCATCTCAATTCTTGTCCCATGCAACCCCTTAAGCAGAAACTCCCTAAATCCTAAATTCTGCTTGATGTTCCCGATAACCGGCTCGACTGTACTTTTTCTCAGGCGGTAGACTTCTTTTGCTTCCTGCGTTGTCATCTTGTCCCTCATCTTGAGTCTTTCTCGGAAGTAGAACTACACGTCTTTTTTCTTCTTGAGCTTGTCGTTGTAGTACATCAATATCTTTTTTCCATCTTTTCGAACATAAGTCCCCTTTGAAACGAAAACTATTTATACTCACTGGTCATTTTTCTAACCATCTGGTCAAATAATTAACCATGCGGTCAAAATGGATGGATTATTCAAAAACAACACCTACAAAATACTTGAACTTTTTATAGAATTCCCTGCTAAAGATTTTTCAGTCAGAGGTCTCGCTCGCCAATTGAAGCTTAGCCATGCAACGGTATTAAAATACATTGCTGATATTGAAAAGTTAAGTCTTATCAAAAAGAAAGAAGCCACTCTCTACCCCACCTATTTTGCCAACACTGAAAATCCAAAATACAAATTTTACAAAAGAAATTGGCTTATTTTCAAAATCAACGAATCTGGACTTATTGAGTACATCCAAAAAGAGGCCTTACCTTCATCTATAATCCTCTTTGGAAGCGGAGCAAAAACAGCTTTTACTGAAAAAAGTGACATTGATATTTTTGTAGAAGCACAAGAAACAAAATTAGACCTTGCCAAATACGAGAAAAAATTAAATCGCAAAATCAATCTCTTGTTTGAGCAAAATATCAATAATCTCTCTAAAGAATTACGAAACAATATTATTAATGGGATTATTTTGTACGGTTTCATCAAAATTAATGGAGGCTAACAATGGCAAACGAAATGAATTGGAAAGAATGTGTTGATGAGGGAATTATTACGTAAAGTGTTCCTGATGAAGAACGTTCAAACCAAATGCTGATGATATCTAATCTTCGACCGAAGTTCTGGGATAAGAAAGTGGCAGATGAATTTATCGTCTTGAAAGTCGAAGCTTATTATGACATTATCAAAGAACTTTTTTTGCTCATCTCTACAAGAACGGCTACAACCGTACAAATCATCTTTGCCTCATTGCTTATCTCAAAGAGAAAATTAAAGACTTTGACTTTGAAATCCAAAAGATAGATGAGCTACGAAAAGTACGAAATGAAATCAATTACGGGGGATTGACTGTTCAGAAAGATTACCTTGAGAGAAACGAGTTGGAATTTAAAAATATCATTGAACGATTGAAAGAAGAACTCGAAAAATAACGCCCGCCCCCCAAAAGAAGATTTTTGAAAAAATATTAAGAGTGTTAACTAATTATGAGGTTGAACAGTATATTTACTTTTTAGAAACATTTAAATATTTGATTAATATAAATGTATAAAAATGGGAACCATAACAATAAACGTAGATGATGATGTAGAAAAAGAATTCAGGAACGCCGTAGCTGAAAAAGAAGGCATTGGCAAGGGCAAACTTGGCGGGGCTGTCACCGAAGCCATTAACTTGTGGATTGATAATAAGCGACAAGAGCAGATTGCTCAAAGACAGATAGCCTTGATGAAAAAAGGGTTTGTTCTTGGAAAATTTAAATTCGACAGGGATGAATTACATGAAAGAAAGCACTGAAACACTTTTCTTAGTGGACACAAATGTTCTTGTCTACGCCTATGACCGGACCGATCAGCGAAAACATCACGTTGCCGCATTACTGGTTGAGAAATGCTGGAGGCGAGAGGTTACGTATGCAGTATCTATTCAAAATCTAGCTGAATTTTTCGTTGTTATGACTCAGAAATCCAAAGTGTTACCGGTTGAAGAGGCACAGCAAATAATCAAGGATATCCTTGAATTTTCAAATTGGAAAGTTTTTAATTACAACAGTAAAACGTTGCAGCAGGCAATTTCAATTTTTAAACACAAACAACGACATTTTTGGGATGCGTTGATTGCAGCTACCATGACAGAGAACGGAGTTTTGCACATTTATACAGAAAATGTTTCAGATTTCAAGGAATTTGAAGGCATTCATGCGGTCAATCCGTTCAAATGAATTTCAAACAAAATTTCAAACCCTTCCTCTTGCTTTCTCTGCTTTCAGTATTTTCTCAATGGCAAGAACATAGGCTGCTGTTCGCATATCCGCTTTCAGCTTCTGATAGCTTGAATAAATTTGTTCAAACGCAACTTTCATTTTTTCCTCAAGTTTTTCAACAACCTCTTTTTCTGTCCAGTAATATCCCTCCAAATTCTGGACCCATTCAAAATAGCTGACAGTAACTCCGCCGGAATTTGCAAGAATGTCAGGCACAACAACAATTCCTTTTTTGAACAGGATTTCATCAGCTTCTGGAGTTGTCGGGCCATTAGCAAGCTCGAGAATTATCTTTGCTTTTACTTTAGGCGAATTTTCTTTTGTAATTACATTCTCAAGCGCAGCGGGAATCAAAACATCACAATCAAGCTGCAGAAGCTCTTCGTTTGTTGTTGTTCTTGTTGTTTTTGAATCTCCGAACTTGACTACTGAGCCAGTTTTTTCCTTGTGTTTTATCAGTTCAGCAACATCCAATTTGCCTTTGTTCGTGACAATGCCCCCCTTAGAGTCAGAAACTGCAATTACATTGTAGCCCCATTCGTCGAGGATTTTTGAAATGAACGAGCCGGCATTTCCAAATCCTTGTACTACAATCCTTGTTTTTTTGGGCTCAATTTTCAGTTTTTGTGCAAGCTCTCTCAGAACAAATGCTCCTCCCTGGGCGGTTGCATAATCCCTTCCAAGACTACCACCAAGCTCTACAGGCTTTCCGGTTATTACAGCAGGACAATGTTTTCCAACGAGCTTTTCATACTCGTCAAGCATCCACGCCATTATCTTAGCATTGGTGTACATGTCAGGAGCAGGAATATCATTGTGAGGCCCAATGAATTGGTGAATTGCCCTGATGTATGCCCTGCTTAATCTTTCGAGTTCAGCGTCAGAAAGCTTCTTTGAGTCAACTATTACTCCACCCTTGCCCCCACCATATGGAATATCAGCAACAGCGCATTTTAATGCCATCCAGAAAGACAAAGTCTTGACTTCGTCTGCTGAAACATCAGGGTGAAATCTTATTCCTCCTTTTGCAGGACCTCTGGCAGTGGAATACTGGCTTCTGAATCCTTTGAAATACTGAATTTTATTATTGTCCAGCATTACTGGGAAATTTATTTCAATAAACCTCTGAGGAGCTTTGAGAAAATCAAGCTTTACACCAAGAATTTTTTCAATCTTGTTTATTTGTGCAATTGCATTTTCAAACGGGGTTTCCTTTTTTTCCATTTTTTCACTTCCTGAGTTCATTTTCAATGGTTCTCTTGAAATTTGAATATTCCCAGCTTCCGAGCTCCCTTCCATTCACGTAAAAAGTTGGAGTCCCCTTGATGTTCTTAAGATTTCCCTCCCTTGTATCAGCATTGACAATGCTTCTCTTTGCTCCTGAATCAAGGCAGGAATTGAACAATGTTGAGTTAAGCTCAATCTGCTCGGCAATTCTCTTCAGGCTTTTCTTCGAGAGGTCTTTTTGATTTGCATAAGCCATCTCCACGAAGTCCCAGAATTTTCCCTGGTCATTTGCACATTCAGTGCCTTCTGCAGCTAATGCCCCGAATTCGTGTATTGGGAGGGGATAATGATAAAACTCAATACTTATGTCATTTATGTGCTCCCTGTAAATCTGCTTCAGTACAGGATGGGCCCTTGCGCAGGCAGGACACTGAAGATCAGAAAATTCCACAATGACAACTTTTCCAGTTTTGTTTCCAAGAATGTCTTTTGGGGTGTAAATATCAGGGTATTTTGGTGCAGACACAAACTTGAAGACAAAATAGGCAACCATCAGGATGATTAATGCATATATCACATATTTGATGCTCTTCTTCATTTTCTACACTCCTGAAATATATATCTCCCGTGCAATGCTCTCAATCTTATGAATATCCTTCAGGTCCTTGAACAGGAGTTCGCCGTGCCTGAAAACTATTATCTCTCCTTCTTTTTCCAGCACAATTAAGTTTTGGGCTTCTGCTATTGTCTTAAAATTATTCTTGAGCTTATTAAAGTTTATGCTTATGTTCGGCTTAGGAATAACCCTCATTGCAGATTCTGTTTTGCAGGGCTTGATTGTCAGTTCGAGATTTTCTATTCCTTGTTCTTTGCTTTTTTCATTCATTTTCTGCGCCTCAAGCAATTCATAGATGCCGTTGCAGACCTCGCAGTTTATGTTCCTGCGGACTTTTATTTTTTCAAATTCATTATTCCAGATGTCTGCCATAATCAAACTTTCTTCAGGCATTTTTCCAGTGAGAATCTTAACTGCCTCATTTGCCTGCAGGGATGCAACAAGATGCGTAATTGTATTAAGCACTCCGCCGGATTCACAGCTCATCTCCGATTTCTTGCTGCTGTAAATGCAGTTCAGGCAGGCATTTTTTGTTGAAACAAACACAAAGCCCTTTGTGCCCAGCGCAGAGCCATGAACCAATGGGATATTATTTTTTATGCAGTATTCATTGAGGAGCATCTTTGTTTCAAGATTGTCAGTGCAGTCAAGTACAATATCTGATTTTATGATATTTATATTTTCTCCTGTAAGATTTAGATTATGCGATGCGGTAATAATGGAGTCATCGATGAGCTTCAGGTGTTTTTCAGCTGATTCTGCTTTTGGCTTTCCAAGGTCATTTTGATTGAATAATGACTGGCGTTGAAGATTTGAAATTTCAACAAGGTCTCTGTCGATGAGCAGAAGTTTTCCTATTCCCGCCCTGCACAGAAGCTCAGCCACGACTGTTCCCAAAGCCCCAATGCCAACTATTGTTGCAAAGCTTTGCCTTAACTGTTCCTGTCCTTTTTTTCCAATTTCCTGCAATGCAATCTGTCGTATATGGCGCATGCCCAATAGAAAGACTCAGTACGTTTTTAAATTTAATGGATTTTTTTGCATATGTTTCAAAATTTTCTTCCACTAAGCAGAATGCAGCATCATTTCAGCAGTGTTTTTAATTATTTTTTTTGATTCTTCTAAAATCGCATCTGAAATAATTTCTTTCATTAACAAATTGATGTCATCGGGTTTCATCTCGTTGTGCTGAAATGTTTTGCCGTACACTGAAATTCCATGTGTTTTTAATAATGTATCCACCATGATACCGAAGCCCTTATCACCGTTGCTAAATTCATAGAATTTTCCTTCGTGAAATATTTTGCTGATATCCATCTCATCGCGCAATGGCTTTGGAGAATCAAATAGCAGAAAAAGATGCCTTTGAAACAGGCCCATTGTTTCATATGTTCCAAGATAAGCTGCAACAGGATTTTTATATTTGCCCAATTCAGAATCAAGGAGTTCTTTAAATTGAGCTTCTGTGTATGATACGTATGTTGTTGCTGTATCCGATTCCAATTCCACACCCCCAACTAACAAAAAATTATAGAATCTCTTGAACTTATTTAAATCTTGCCATATCTTTTCAATATGGATATAATTGTAGAAATATGTATTTTAAAATAAATGTATTTTAAAATAAATGTAATAGAAGAATAATAATAAAAAAAAGAGATTATATTTTGTATGCAGCAAAATACCTGTTTAATTTTGGAAATCTTGCATTGGGTTCTGTGTTGACATAAGTTTCTTTTGTGTTTTTTGTGTTTAGACCAACACGATCAGCCAGTACATCGAGCAATATCTTTTGTTCTCTTCCGTCAAAGTCCTGTCCGAATTGCCAATAGACATGTGGAATTTTTTTTTGCCTGAGTGCTGAACTGTATTGTAGTGCTTTTTTTGGTTCTAATCCGGGAGGAATCAATACCATATCAGGTTGTATGTTTTTAAGCATGTCATCTAAAGGGGCATTTTTTGGAGTGTAAACTGTAAAAGTCCTTTCTCCAGATTTGACATCACACATAGTTGTCCAGGGAAATTGTCCTTTATACGCCCCGGAATATTCATTGATTTCAAGAAATAAAACGTTGTATTTCCCACTTCCTTTCTTACTTTCTTCCTTAGGTTCAGTTATCTCTATTCTCTCAGGCAGCCTTTGCTGAACTGTTTTTTCTTCTAATGTTTCTGTATTCATTTTACACCTCTGTGATTGCTGTCTTTGTAATCACTGTAAATTTCTGTTATAGAGGACATAATGTGCCCCCCTATATAAATGTTTCGGTTATTTGACTACTGATTAGTTACGAAATATTTTTGTGGATTGGTCAGCTAAGTGGGTTCCAATATGTATTTTCAACCTTTTCTTTTCAACGATAAATAAATAAACACTTCTAAAATCCTGAGGGGTGGTGTCGGGGTTGAATAAAAAGCAAATACTTAGACGAGCAGATAAAATACAAAAAAGAAAAAAGCAAATAGGAAAAAGTCTGGAAGCACTTGTTTCAGAAGCTGAGGCAGATAAAACTGGAAAACAAAAAATCATTGAAGAACCGAAAAAAATCGTTATTGAAAAAATTCTCAGCGAAATCAAAAGCACATTAAATAATGTCAATGAATTTTTCTACAAGCACATCTGGATTTCTGCAGTTGCTTTTGAGGCAGGACTGATTTGGGATGCTTACATAAATCATAATTACCAGCCGGCAATCAACACAAACAGCATTCAAAATATTGACTCAAGTCCTGATTTGACCAGAACATTCGGCAAAGAAAAAGTCAGCAGGGATTTCGGTGAAGTTTCTGAATTTTACAAGCATCATTTTTCTTCTTCAGCAACTTCTCCTGCAGGAAATCGATATTTCCAGGAAAATAATCTAACATTTTTTTTCCCATTCTATGCAGGATACATTCAGAGGGCATTAACAGGATCAATTAAATATCTTCAAGGCCTATCCGAAGAGCTTAAAAAAAACAAATGCCGGGGACTAGCAGAATCTGTGAACATTTCCCGTATGTTCGCTTCTGAAAATCCGAATCTTCTTGGAGATTTTGTCGGAGCTTCTGCCTTTGTATCAAGCGTAGGTGCCTACATGGTTTATGCGCATAATCTGGAGCAGATTGGCGTTTCAATTGACTGGGGAAGGGCAGTAATTGCTTCAGGATTCCTTTCAACAGTTGCGGGAATAGGTGCATTTTGGTTAAATGAGGGAATTCACACATATTCTAAGAGAATTTTTTATTCAGGACATCCTGACAGGAAATTTCCAAGAGAGCAGCACTCGCCGATGAATTTTGACAATTTTATGCACACTTTTTTTGATTCCACAAATGAACCTGCAGAAGAAATTTTTTCATCGTATGTGCAATATGTGGGGAAATTTGAGTGTGATGTTTATGAACAGGAAATTACTATCCTGCAGGATTTCATAGAACAAAAACGTGGTGCAAAAAGAAAGAATGTTGAATTATCCCTTTTGGAAAAATTCAGGGAATACTCTGATGTTGAGGAAATTTTGAGGGATGGAAAAAAACAGATGAGTCGTTTGGTTAATCTAAGAAAAGGAAAAAAGCAGGGGCTGTTTGAGAGATTTGTTTCTCGCAACGATGCTCATAGCATCTACAGATTACTTAAAGAGCATCAGCAGGGAAAAAGAAAGTCTCTTTCACTGTCTGATTTGAGAAAAAAACAGTATGTAATTCTAAGCCAGGAAGAGGAAATGGAGTTTGAAAAAATCAAGAGCTCTTATGCAGGAAGGCCTCTTTCAGAATTTCTTCCTTTGATAAGAACTGCATTAGTATGCGTCAATGCAGGCAGATATGAAAAAGCCATTGAAATCTGGGATGAAGTTTTTAAAGAATGCAAATCCGAAGTTGAAAAATCAGAAACTCTCTGCATTGCAGCAAAATCAATTGAATTGTCTCCTAATCATGAGCATAAGCAATGGGCTAGGCAGAGATGGAAAGATATTGTAGAGGAATACAGATCAAGCATTGAATTTTACAATGAATCAAATCAGAAATTTGACGGCTCCGCGAATGTTGTTTATGTTGTCGGAGAGAAACTTCTTAAGAGCACGATTGTAGTGAAGAGTGCTTCTGATGAATCCAACAACAGCAGAATTTTGGATGAATGCAGCAATCTGCAGTATTTTGCAAAAGCCCTGGAAGGCAGAATTCCAAGAGTTATTGATTTGTTTAAAATTAATGGGAAAAATCATCTTATTCTTGAACACAAAGGAAGGACTTTATATGATGTGCTGAAAAATGAATGCCTCCCTGAAGAGAAAACTGAAAAATTATTTTCAGAAGCAGTTGAACTGCTTGCAAAAATTCATCATTATGGAAGAGCAGGACAGGCATCAGGAGAGTTAAAATTTGACAGGCATAATCACACTGTTGGTTTTTATGAGCATCGCCTGAAAAATATTTTTTTTGACAACCTGCTGAAATATTCTGTTCAGAAAGAGCTGATGACTGAAGAAGAACTGGGCAGGAAAATTGGTGAAATTCTTCCACAATGCAGGCCATTGCTTAGGAAGCTTGCTGAAACACATACAGAATTCTATTACAAGGATGCAAATTTAAGAAACTGGATTAAAACCCCTGAAGCAATTATTGCTGTTGATTTTGAAAAATCAATACAGATGTCCCCTCAGTTTGATTTGATAAGCCTTCTTGAGTTTGAACCTTATTTGAGCAGTGATGAGATAATGCATTTTTGCAGGCTTTACTTGAAAAATATCAGGAATTTGGAGAGCACTAACAGGCATGCAGACGATAGATTCCTGCAACGCTATAGGTTCTGCAGGCCTCAGAGGCATCTTGAGCTTGCAGGATACAGGCTTAGGGATTTAATGAAGAATGAAACAAACAATTCTGAAGTAATGTTTCACATCGACAACGCAATTTTATCCATTGCACATTTACTTCATGGAAAAAATTTTGGAAAATATGACAAATACCTTCTTGAAAAATTCACAGAAAATCTGGCTGATATCAGAGGGTTAGTTGCTCCATAGAGGGTTTCTTTAGCAGGTTCCAGTCTTTTCTCACAATCATTCTATACTACTTTTTCCAAGGTATGGTAATTTCTATCTTATCTTCTCCGGCTCGTACAATGATTCTTGTTCGTATCTATCGAGAAGATTTTGGGTTTTTTTAACAACACGATTTATTTGAAGTTCCGCATCTCCAATAAAATGCGCCTTGTCTGCAAGAATAGAATTTATTGTTTCTTCAGTAATTCCTGCTTCCTTAAAATCAGCATCTTCTGATAATCTTTTTGCAAGGTAAGGCGGAACTCCTTTCTGGCGCATTCTTAATGCTTCTGAAATAGCGTGCTCCTTGATTATTGAATGGGCTTTCTCTCTTCCAATGCCTTTTTGAACAGCTGTCATAAGAATCTCTGTTGTTGCAAGAAATGGCAGATAACGGTCAACTTCTTTGCTTATCATCAACGGATAAGCACCCATTTCATTTAAGACAGTTAATGATGTTTCGCACACAGCATCGCTGGCGTAAAATGCATCTGGAATAACTACTCTTCTTACAAGCGAACAGGAAACATCACCTTCCTCCCATTGATCTCCTGAAAGCCGCGAACCGCCGCCTGCATACATTTTAAGCAATTCAGCAGCACTGCAAATTCTTTCAGACCTGGAAGTGTTCATTTTATGAGGCATTGCAGTTGAGCCAACCCTTCCTTCCTTAAAACCTTCAGTTACAAGTTCATGACCAGCCATCAGGCGCATTCCTTTTGCAAAATTTTCACAAGCTGAACTCAAAAGTGAAAGTTGTGAAAGCAGGGCATAATCAAGAGATCTTGGATACACCTGCCCTGGTGAGTCAAGAATTTCTGAAAATCCGAGATGCTTGGCAACAATTTTTTCAAGTCTATCAACGTTATCCCTGCTTTCCAATAAGGTAAGCATATCAAATCTTGTACCAACAGGGCCTTTTATTCCTCTTAAAGGATATTTCTCGATGAAATTCTCAAAATTCGGCAGATTAGAATGCAGTTCTTCAGCCCACATGGAAAATCTCCTCCCCAAAAGTGTCAGCTGTGCTGCCTGATGATGGCTTCTTCCAGTAAGTTCTAGTGAATATTCTTCTGCTTTTTCCACAAAATGCCTTAATACAGAAACATATTTTCCAAAAATGATTTCTGATGCTTTTTTGAATCTTGCCTGTTCAACATTATCAGTAACATCCCGGCTGGTCATTCCCTTGTGGATGTGTTCTTCTGCGCCTGCGGCTTTGACAAATGCCTCAATCCTTGCTTTTACATCATGCCCTCTTACATCTTCAATTTGTTTTATCAGCTCCAAGTCAACATTGTTTATCGCACCTTCATATTTTGTTATGTCTTC